>JANXXV010000798.1 GCA_025350445.1 Bryobacteraceae bacterium
TTACGATGGGGCCGCCCGTGTTGCTATACCCTTTCTTCGGATCGGCTATCGCGGTCTGCCAGACGATCTTGCCGGTTCTGGCATCCAACGCATAAAGCCGCGCATCGGTCGTTGGCACAAACACCTTGTCCTGATAAATCGCCAGACTCCGCGTCGCCCCATACGCCCGTGTGGATTCCGGTCCAATACGGTTCTCCCAAATTAATTCGCCTGTGCGGCCATCCAAAGCCTGCACCGTGTTACTGGTGTTTGAAAGATAGATGATGCCGTTATGGACAATCGGCGTCGGCTCATTCGCGCCGCCGTCGTTCATGGCCCATACCCAAGCCAGCCGCAGATTCTGCACATTCTTATTCGTGATCGATGCCAGCGGAGTGTAACTCCACGCCTGATAGTTACGGCGGATCATCAACCAGTCGCCGGGATCGGGATTGCGCAACATCTCATCGGTGACAGGAACATAGTTCTTCACCTCGCCGGTAACGGTTAACCCCTTTGGCCCGGACTGTCGCAACGTCGCAATCAGCGAAGCCGAAGCTTGGTTCAGCTCGTGCCGTAGTTCCGCCCGCATCTGCCCGTCGGCCAGCGATCCGATCGCCGCCGTCGACCCGGCTGTCAGCGGCTGGTTCCCAAGATGTGCGCCATTGGCTTCGAGAATGAACGCGGCCAGTTCGACGTAGGCGTCTGCGCCGAGGCCTCCGCGATTGCCCGGCGGCATGGTCGATTGCATGTAGCCGGCCAGCGCGCCGGCAGTACGGGTTCGCCATGCGTTCAGAAAGTTCTTTCCAGACAATTGCGGCGCTTCATTGCGTCCCCCTAGATCCGGCAGATGGCATCCTGCACAGTGCACCAGATACGCCGCGCGGCCGGCGCTGGACTGCGCCTCGGTTTGCGCCAGTGCTGTTGCCACCCCGGCAACGCTAAGAACCGCGATCTTCCAATTCACTGGCGTACGGCCCAGGCCATGCCGTCGGGCTGCTTGCCGGCATCCAAATGTCCGGTTACTTCCAACGATTTCAAGTCCAGAATCGTCACATATCCATCCGGAGTACATGCTACAAAAACCCGCGCACCATCGGGCTGCATCTGAATTCCCGCCGCGCCGTGCCCGATGTTCACGCGCTTCTTCAGCGCGCGGGTGGCCGCATCAAAAATCGAGACGTCCGCTCCGCGCAGCGTCGACACGAACACCAGCTTTCCATCCGGCGTGAACTTCAAGCGGTTCGCGCCCTCCACATTGGCGGACAGCGTCTGCGTCACCGTCTTGCCGGCCATATCAAGAACCGAGATAGTGCCGTCCATTGCATTCGCCGCCCACAGTTCCTTTCCGTCGGGCGAGACATCAAAGCCCTCTGCCCGGCGTCCCACGGGGACCACCGTCTCCTCCCAACTGTTATTCGTCTTGTCGATGAAAGTCATCGTGCCGGATCCGATATTCGACGTCACGATCCGCTTCAGGTCGTCGGTGACGAAAATCATATGCGTTCCATTTTGCCCAGTACCCAGCACCAGATCCACCTTCTTCGTTGCCGGATCATAACTGCCAATCACCTTCGCGGCTTCTGCTGTGAACCAGACCTTGCCGCCGGCAAACAGCAATCCATGCGGAGCGCGCAACGCACCCAGGTCTACCGAAGGCAGCGCCTTCTGTTCCACCAGGTCGATCACCGCAAGAGTGTTGTAGGCGCCGCCGCCGTAATTGGAAACAAAGGCGAACCGCCCGTCGCTTGATGCGATCACTTCGTGAGGATCGGGGCCCACCGGAACCCGCGCCAGCACCTTCAAGTTCGATGGATCGACAATGGCAAGGGTTCTCTCGGTCTTCGACAGCACCAGCAAGGCTTTCGCCGGAGTACCCTCCGCGTAAGCGGTGGAGGCTGTGAGCAGGGTCAGGAACAGGATTATCGAACGGCTTCTCACGTACATAGACTGCAAGTATATCTGAAGCCCTCGATAGCGTTCAGCCGTGAAGAACGTCACTCCTGATATAAACGTGAGAACTGCTTCAGATCGCTCGGGTTGACGTCCGACACAGCGCAATAAATCATCCCGTCCTTCGTCCAGGCAATCACGTTGAAGCCGTTCTGTGCCGTTTCCATGGCGGCGGTCCGGCCGGACGGCCATGTGAATAAGTTGATAACGTGCTGCGCGCGCCGGAAAACCAGCGCCGCCACCGGACGCCCGTCCAGGTAATCCACGCGGCCGCCCAAGAGCGGGAAGCCGCCGCCGGCAAGATCCTTCACATTGGGCGAAAAATCGAGCTTCCCGCTGAACCACGGTTTTACCGTGTGCCGGTCGGAAGAAACCACGTCCATCAAGTGACTGTCCATCGTTGAGCGGATGTGTCCCGACAAAACTTCCCGAGCCATCAGTTGGTTTTCGGTCCGGTACGCCCTGGTGAGAATGAGATTGGCGCCAAGCGAAAGCAATAGAGCGATCGATGCGGCCACGGCGATCCACTTCCAGGGCCACGCCCGTGACATTGGCTGCGCATTCTCAGACTCCCGCAGTAAACTCCCGATTCGTTGGCGCAACAACTCCGGTGCGTGGAAATAAAGCGACGGAGAGCGGAAATCTTCCCGCAGACGCTGCAATCCGCCATGTGCCTCGCTGCATGAAGGGCAACCTTCCAGATGTTCGCGCAGATGCGCTTGCTGGTTCACATCCAATTCGCCATCTAAGTGCGCCTCAATCAGAGGCCGAACCAAAAAACAACTCACGCCCCCTCTCCTTTCGCCGCCATGCAATCTCCCAGGCGTTTGCGCCCGCGCGATAGCCGCGACATCACCGTACCGATCGGCAGCGTAGTCACGTCCGCGATCGCCTTATATGTCAACTGCTCCAGTTCCCTCATCACCAGCGTTTCCCGATATTCGAGCGGAAGCGCCTCCATGCAGTCCCGCAGCGAACGCAAGCTCGCCTCCTGCAACATCGCCTTTTCCGGCGAGCGCTGTTCCGATTCCGGCGTATGCGTTCGCTCATCGAATACTATCGGGTTCCCCTTTTTCCGGCGATACCAGGTCAGACAGGTATTGCGCACAATCGACAACATCCAGGCCCGCCCATCCCCGCCGGTGAAACTATCGAAATACCGCAATGCCCGCAGGTAGGCCTCCTGCACCACGTCTTCCGAATCCTGCGCATTCCGCGTCATCCAACGGGCCAGGTTGTAGGCAGCGTCTAAGTGCGGAACCATTGTCTTCTCGAATAGGACAACTTTGCTCACATCAGCCATTAATACTCATTTCACCGGACGTTTATTCCGGCGCGGAAGCCGGTTAACGCAATCTTAACGGTAGAACACAGCTTCACCAAAAACAACAAATCACATCGAGTGGGAATTTTTGTGGCTCCTCACTGGTCTGGACAGGCAGGAAGGACATTCGATGCAAAAAGACAACAGAATCGACCGCCGCGAAATCTTGAAATGCATGACCTGGGCAGGCACCGGCCTGATCTGGACTATTTCGGGAGGTGTCCCAACTTCCCGCCTCCTGGGTGCGCCCAGAAAGCAGCCGGCCACCTCCGGCTTCAGCTTCGTACAGATCAGTGATAGTCACATCGGTTTCAACAAGCCCGCCAACCCGGATGTGACCGCCACACTGCAGGCCGCGGTCGACAAGATCAACGCCCTGCCCGTCAAGCCCGAATTTCTCATCCATACCGGCGACCTGACGCACCTGGCGAAGCCCGCCGAATTTGACGGCATGGACGGCGTGCTGCAAACATCGCGGGCGAAGGACGTTTTTTTCGTACCCGGCGAGCATGATGTCACCGGCGACGACGGCAAGCTCTATCTTGAGCGCTACGGCAAGAAGACAAAAGGGCGCGGCTGGTACAGCTTCGACCACGGCGGCGTTCACTTCATCGGTCTCAACAACGTGGTTCAGTTGGAGGGATTGGGCAGCCTCGGTGCAGATCAACCGGCGTGGCTTGAAAGCGATGTCAAGGGGCTCGCGGCAAGCACTCCTCTGGTCATCTTCGCGCACATTCCGCTCTGGGCAGTCTATCCCCAGTGGGGTTGGGGCACCAAAGACGGCGCCGAAGCTCTTTCGTATGTCAAACGCTTCGGGTCGGTCACCGTGCTGAACGGGCACATTCATCAGACTCTGCAGAAAATCGAAGGCAACGCCACCTTCCACACCGCCATGTCAACGGCGTTCCCGCAACCGGCTCCGGGCAGTGCCCCGGCACCTGGCCCCATGAAGGTTCCGGCATCTGAATTGCGTCACTTCCTGGGAATCACCAAAGTGAATTTCGTAGCCGGAAAGCATCTACTCGCCGTAGTGGACGATCCACTGGAAGGGGGCGGAGCGTGACCGTTCTCAGGGTGAGGATTGCCGCGGCGGTGACGCTGCTATTCCTGATGGCCGCCGTGCCCGTCACCCGAGCAGATTCGAAGCGGGGACAAGACCTGTTCCAACGGCGCTGCACGGGATGCCATCGCCTCGACGACATTCGGTCAGGCCCGCCCTTGCGGCGCGTCTTTGGCGGTGCCGCCGGAACCAGCCCCGGCTTCCCCTATTCTGACGCGTTGAAAGCCTCGCAATTCACATGGGACGAGTCCACTCTCGATCGATGGTTAGCAGATCCGGACGCGCTGGTGCCCGGCAACGATATGGCGTTCCGGATGCCCAGTGCCGCCGAACGCTCTGAAATCATCGCCTATCTCAGAAGCCTTTCCCCTAACTGAGCTGCGGTGGAAAACGCAGCGCTTCGACCCGCGCTGAGTCGCGTGGATCGGAGGCTAATGATGCTAGTGTAGTGTCTTCGAAATAACTAGACCGGTCATTGCTTCCGCTTTCTGGACATGGGGCTGGTACAGCCGGGCTTGATCTGCTCTAAAGTTTGGCGACAGCGAGTGAGCTTTTCCTGTATGGATTGGACGGTCGCCGTCCACACGAAGGGTTTGGGATCCTGATTCCAAACCGTGAGAAACGCCTCGATGGAGGCCTCGAGGTCGGCCACGCTGAGGAAGACGCCGCGGCGGATGGCTTTGTTATCCAGATGGCCGAACCATCTCTCGACAAGGTTCATCCAGATGGAACTGGTGGGAACGAAATGAGGCACGAAGCGGGGATTGCGCTTCAGCCACGCTTTTATTTTCGCGTGCTTGTGCGTCCCGTAGTTGTCCATGACGAGATGCAAGGGGACATCGCCCGGAAACTCGGCGTTAAGCCGACGCAGGAATTTCAGAAATTCCTGATGCCGGTGTCTCTTATTGCATTCGCCTACGACCTTATCTTCTAGAGTTTCCAGAGCGGCGAACAAAGTGGTCGTGCCGTTGCGTTTGTAATCGTGTGTCATCGTGCCGCATCGTCCCTTCTTGATCGGCAACCCCGGCTGTGTACGATCCAACGCCTGAATCTGGCTCTTTTCGTCTACGCACAGGACAATCGCCTGTTGTGGAGGATTTAGGTACAGGCCCACGACATCGGTCATCTTTTCCAGGAACTTCGGATCACGCGAGAGCTTAAACGTTTCCGTGCGATGTGGCTGAAGATTGTGAGCGCGCCAGATATTGTTGATGGTGGACTTGCTAACGCCCTGGCTCTCCGCCATAGTCCGACAACTCCAATGCGTCATCCCCGCAGGTTTGGTTTGCAAGGTCGCATCCACGATACCGGCGATCTTGTCGATTTGATATGTTGGCTTTCGTCCGCGCCCCGGAGCAACGTCCCACAGACTGTCCAGACCCTCATGAGCGAAGCGCTTCCGCCACAGAATCACCGTATTTCGATTCACCGAAAGGCGCTTAGCAATCGTGACATCGGACTCACCAGCAGCGGTCGCCAGTACGATCCGGCAACGCAAAGCTACCTGCTGTGGAGTGCCGTGTGCAGCAGTCCACTGTTGGAGTTTCCGCTGCTCCACTTCGGAGATCTCATACGACTTCCCCACCACTTCAGGATAATGCAGCCCAGATCACTCTGTCTAGTTATTTGTTGGACACTACACTAGCGTAGTGTCCAACAAATAGCTGGACAGGCCAAGTCGTATCTCACCCGAGGGGCTCACCTCAAAATCCGCGTTTATCGGCGTCCATCCGCGGCCAATAATTATGCGCCGCCCAGTATTAGCTCCCGATCAACGCCGGTTAACGCGGATTTTG
>JANXXV010000809.1 GCA_025350445.1 Bryobacteraceae bacterium
TTACGATGCCATCGGGGTCCGTCCCATCATCAATGCCCGAGGCACTTTCACCATCATCAGCGGTTCCCAGAGCCTGCCTGAAGTGAAGGCGGCTATGCTGGAAGCCTCCAAGCATTACGTTCATATGGATGAATTGATGGACGGCGTAAGTGCGCGTCTGGCTGAGCTCACCAAAGCGGAATGGGGGATCGTGACCGCCGGTTGCGCCGCCGCCCTTACTCATGCCACGGCGGCGTGCATCGCGGGTGCGGATCCGGAGAAGATGCAGCGGCTGCCGAACCTTGCAGGGCTAAAGAACGAAGTGATTGTGCCCACGCATTCGCGCAACGTTTACGATCATGCGATCCGCACGCTGGGCGTGAAAATGATCAACGTGGACACTGCGGAACAGCTCGAAGCGGCCTTCAATGCGAAGACGGCGATGGTGATGGTTCTGGCCTCTCCGGCTGCTGAGAAAGGCCCGCTGTCCGTGGAGAATGTAGCGCGCGTTGCGAAGGCAAAAGGCGTGCCGCTGATTGTGGATGCCGCCGCTGAGACGCTCACTGTACCTAACAAATATCTGACCCGTGGCGCGACGATGGTTGCCTATAGCGGCGGCAAGTGTTTCCGTGGACCGCAGGCAGCCGGTCTGCTGCTGGGTCCGAAGCCGCTGCTCAAGGCGGCATGGCTCAATAGCGCGCCGCATCATGCGTTCGGCCGCGCGCTGAAAGTGGGCAAGGAGGAGATCATGGGGATGCTCGCCGCCGTTGAGATGTGGCAGAAGCGCGACCATGATGCCGAATGGAAGCAGTGGGAGATGTGGAACAGCGAGATCGCCGCCAGCGTCACGCGTATTCCGGGAGTGACCACTGAGATCCATCAGCCGGAAGATTTGTCCAATCACGCGCCCACGATTCGCATCAAGTGGGATGGCGCTGCGTTGGGCATCACCGGGCGGGAAGTGGAGAAGATACTGATGCAGGGAACTCCGCGCATCACCGTCGGCGGCGCGGGCGGAAATCGGCCCGACAACATGCGCAGTTCCGTCACCATAATGCCGTACATGATGATGCCCGGCGATGCGAAAATTGTGGCCGACGCGCTTTACGCACTGATGTCCAAGCCGCCGCAAATTAGTAATCCGGCTGTGCCTTCGGGATCACCGTCAGATGTGGCTGGGCAATGGGGAGTGCATCTGGAATTTGTTTCAGGCTCGGCTGATCACAATTTGATTTTTGAGCAGAAAGATGGAAAGCTGCGGGGCACTCACCATGGAGATATTTTGTCCGGCGATCTTCGTGGCGCGGTGCACGGCAATCAGGTGAATTTCCGCAGTGCACACCAGATCCAGGGCACTTCGCTGGGTTATGAGTTCTCTGGGACGGTGGACGGCGATAGTATGCACGGTACTGTGGCTATGGGTGAATACGGCGAAGCCAAGTGGACCGCTTTGCGGCACCGCTATGCGTAGGGCCAATGCGCGACCGGGGGGTCGAGCGCGGTCCTGGGGGACCGCCGTCCTTTAGCGCCGCAAGATTCCTTCGATCCGGTCCATCACGGTCTTGGCTACGATTTCGTTGCCCTTGGCGGTGGGATGGATGCCATCGGTGTTCATCAGGCCCGGGGTCTTGTCGAGTTGCTGGCGAATCCCCTCTAGCAGGAACGGGATGAAGACCAGTTCATGCCGGCGCGCCAAGTCCAGGTACATCCGCTCAAACGAGTCGATGTAATCCTTGCCGTAGTTCGGCGGTAACGTCATGCCGGCCAGGACAATCTGCACCCCGGGTTTTTGGAACGCTGTGATCATGCGCTCCAAGTTCGACTTCGTGGCCGACACCGGAATTCCGCGTAAGCCATCGTTTCCACCCAGTTCCAGGATGATGATTTTCGGATGCATCGCTATCGCCGATTGCATGCGCGCCAGCCCGCCGGTGGTGGTGTCGCCGCTGATACCCATGTTGACAACACGATAGGGTAGCTTCTTCTCATCTATCGACCGTTGCAGGAAATCGGTGTAACTCGTCTTCGTGTCCAAGCCGCCCTCGGTCAGGCTGTCGCCAAATACGACAATCGCCTTTCGATTGTCTTCCTTTGCCGGAGGCATCGCCGCGGAAACTGCAGCCACCGGCTCCGCCATGCGTGCTTCATTTTTTCCGGAACTGCTGCAACATACCGTCAGCAGACACGTCATCAATACCAGGCCAGTCCGCGCAACATGCATAATTTAAGAGTACCCACACATTTCCGATGATTG
>JANXXV010000828.1 GCA_025350445.1 Bryobacteraceae bacterium
CAGCAGCTTCACGTGCGGATTGTCGACATCCTTCATCAGCTTCAAGCCTTCGACGCAGTTGGTGAGAAAGAAGCCCTTGTGATTCACCTTCGCGTTCAGCGGCTCGACGTTCAATGTCAGGTTCGCCTTCGCAGCCAGATCGCCGGCGCGCTTGGTTCCCTCTAACAGGCTGGCGTACTGCTCATCGTGCGTCTTGCCGGGAATGGCATCGCCGCTCATTAAGATGATCTGCGGGATTTCGAGTTTCTTCGCGAATACGATAGATTGCTGGACGTCCTTCAGAAAATTGTCGCGCTGCGCGGGATTCACCATCGAGACGGGGCGGCTCTTCCAATCCGGCGTGGCGATGAGGGTGTCCATCCCGAGGCCAAGCGATTCGGCCAGCTTCTTCGCGGAGCGGATCTGCTCGTCGTACCAGTTGATGTGCTCGGCCACCAGTTCCACCGATTGGATGCCGGACTTCGCGGCGATTTGCAGCTTCTCTTCGAAGCTGCCCTTCAACGTCCACAGCATCACGGACGAAGTGATCCTGGCCTTCTTTGGCGCGGGCCCCACGGCCGGTACCTGCGGGGCGGGCCCCTGCGCGAGGGCGGCGGACGCGAGGCCCGCCTGGACGAACAATCTGCGATTCATGGCGCTACTTGTGGGATAGACGGCTGCAGGCGTTCATCGCGCCGGTGATATCGACGGCCGCGCTTCCTTCTTCAATATGCTGGATCTTGCCGTCCTTATCAATCACGAACGTCGCGCGGTTGGCGATGCCTCTATCCGCCATCAGGACTCCGTAGTCCTTGGAAACCTCGCGCTTGGTGAAATCGCTGAGCATGGGGAAGGTGGCATTCACCGATTCGGCGAATTTCTTCTGCGAAGGCGAGTTGTCCGTGCTTACGCCGAAGACCTGGGTATCGGCCGTTTCGAACTTCGCTAGATCCGAGCCGTACGCGGTCATTTCCTTGGTGCAGCCGCCGGTGAACGCAGCGGGGTAGAACGCCAGTACCACATTCTTCTTGCCACGGAAATCCGAGAGCTTAACCGGCTTTCCCTGGGTGGATGGCAATGTGAAATCGGGAGCGGTGTCGCCGACTTTGAGTTGCGTCTTGGGCGGCGGCGCCTGGGCAAACAGACCGAGCGACGCAACGAGAGCGAATGCGGGAACGTGGGTAATTTTCATATCTTCATCCTTACTTTAGAGTGACCTGGAGCTATCACTTTATCAGATCCAGGGGCGGCGGCTGGCCAAGCCTAGCGCTGGTTCTGTTTAAGAAGTTTTTTGCGCAAGCGGATGGACTTCGGCGTTACTTCCACCATCTCGTCGTCGCGGATGAATTCAATGGCCTGTTCCAGATTCAACAATCTCGGCGGCACCAGGCGGATGGCTTCGTCGGCGGAAGAGGCGCGCATGTTGGTGAGCTTCTTTTCCTTGACGATGTTGATGTCCAGATCGCTGGTGCGGGAGTTTTCGCCCACGATCATGCCTTCGTAAACTTCGGTGCCCGGCATGATAAACAGTTCGCCGCGCTCCTGCAGATTGAACATCGCGAAGCCGGTGGCCTTGCCCGCGCGGTCGGAAACCAGCGATCCGGTGGGGCGCGTTTCAATATCGCCCTGCCATTCAATGTAGCCGTGGAACAGCGAGTTCATGATGGCGGTGCCCTTGGTGTCCGTCAGCATCTCGCTGCGCAGGCCGATGAGCCCGCGCGACGGGACCAGGAATTCCAGGCGCACACGGCCCGATCCGTTGTTCACCATCTTGCTCATCTTGCCCTTGCGCGTGCCCAACTTCTCGATCACCACGCCCACGAACTGCTCCGGGCAATCGATCACCAGCATCTCCTGCGGCTCATGCTTCTTGCCGTTGATTTCCTTGGTGAGGATTTCCGGCTTTCCCACCATCAATTCAAAGTCTTCGCGGCGCATCATTTCAATCAGGATGGCGAGTTGCAGTTCTCCGCGTCCCATCACTTTATGCGCGTCGGGACCGCCGTCTTCCACCACTCTGATGGAGACGTTGGTCAGCAGCTCCTTATCAAGACGCTCGCGAAGATTGCGCGAGGTGACATACTTGCCTTCCATGCCTGCGAACGGCGAGGTGTTCACCGTAAACCGCATGGCTATGGTGGGTTCATCGATCTGGATATGCGGCAGCGCGTGCGGAGTCTCGGCGCTGGTAACGGTTTCGCCGATAGTGATGCCCTCCACTCCGGCGATGGCCAGAATATCGCCGGGGCGGCCCAGCGTTTCATCCACGCGCTTCAGACCTTCGAACGAATACATCTTCGTGATTTTGGTTTTGTGCAGCGAGCCGTCCAGCTTAACAACGCCGACGTAATCTCCGCTGCGCAACGTTCCGTTGAAGACGCGGCCGATGGCGATGCGGCCGAGGTAATCGCTGTAATCCAGATTGGCCACCAGCAGTTGCAACACGGCCTCCGGATCGCCGGCAGGGCCCGGAATGTGCTTGATGATGTTGTCGAAAAGCGGTTTCAGGTTATCCGACTCGTCCTCAAGATTCATCTTGGCGATGCCGAGTTTGCCGTTAGTGTAAATCACCGGAAAATCGAGCTGGTCTTCGTGGGCATCCAGATCGATGAAAAGATCGTAGACCTCATTGAGCACTTCCTGTACCCGGGCATCCGGGCGATCAATCTTATTGATCACCACAATCGGCTGCAGCTTCGCTTCCAGCGCTTTCATCAGAACGTAACGTGTCTGCGGCAGCGGGCCTTCGCTCGCATCCACAAGAAGCATTACGCCATCCACAATCTTGAGGGCGCGCTCCACTTCTCCGCCGAAATCACTGTGGCCGGGTGTGTCAACGATGTTGATCTTCACGTCGCCATAAGTCACGCCGGTCGTTTTGGCTAGAATGGTGATGCCGCGCTCGCGCTCCAGGTCGTTCGAATCCATCATGCGTTCGACTACCTGCTCGTTCTCGCGGAAGAGTCCGCTCTGCCGAAGCATGGCATCAACTAGTGTGGTCTTGCCGTGATCGACGTGCGCGATGATGGCGATATTCCGGATGAGCGGGTTGCGGTACAAGTTTTTTTCCAAAATGGTAGGGTTGCCTTTCTGAG
>JANXXV010000860.1 GCA_025350445.1 Bryobacteraceae bacterium
CTTCGTCACCGCGACGTCCAGTTCCAGCACGTCCGCACCGGCTTGAATCGCGTACTCGAACGCTGGCAGAGTGTTTTCCGGACGCAAGGCCCGCGCGCCGCGATGCCCGTGAACCAAGATCTGCGTAGCCGCATCCGAGACGCTCATAGTCAATAGAATCGCCATTCCCCATCTTGCAATCATGCTTCTTCAGGATATATTGGAATCGATTACGAACATATGAATCCCGTCACTCGCAGAGACGTTACCAAGGCGGCCGGCCTCGCCACCGCGCTGAGCTATTCGAGGATCTTCGGCGCGAACGAACGGATCCAGATGGGGTACGTCGGACTGGGCAACCGCGGCGACCAGGTCCACGACGGATTCCTGGAACACGGCGATGCGCAAACCGTTGCTATCTGCGACCTGCGGGAAGACTACCTGGACTTTGCCGCCAAGAAATCGCGCGGCACACCGAAGCGCTACAAAGATTACAAGAAGCTGCTGGAAGACAAGGACGTGGACGCCGTCATGATCGCGACGCCGGACCACTGGCACGCGCTGATGTTTGTCGACGCCTGCCATGCCGGTAAGGACGTCTATGTGGAGAAGCCGCTCAGCTTAACCGTAGCCGAGGGCCGCCGGATGGTGGAGGTGGCGGACCAGACGAAGCGTGTGGTGCAGGTGGGCATTCAGCGCCGCTCGGGTAAGTTTTTGCAGGAGGCGGCTGCGTACGTCCGCTCCGGCGGCATCGGCCATGTGACCGTGGCGAAAGGCTACCACGTCCAGAATGAATGGCCGAACGGAATCGGCAACGCGCCGGATTCTACGCCTCCCAATGAGGAGATGTGGAATCAGTGGCTGGGGCCTGCGCCGAAGGCGCCTTATAACAAGAACCGGATGTTCTACGATTTCCGCTGGTTCTATAGTTACTCCGGCGGGCAGGTAACCAACTTCGGCGTTCACTACATGGACATGCTTCGCTGGTGCCTGGGCAAAGATGCGCCGAAGGCGGTAACGGTGATGGGCGGCAAGTATGTGATGAAGGATAATCGCGAAATTCCGGATACGCTGGAAGCGTTGTGGGAGTTTGACGGGCCATCGCTGATGGTCTTCTCGCAGTACAACGCAAACGCCGCCGGAGGCAATATCCAAGGTGCTGAGATGGAACTGCGCGGCACCAAAGGCACTATGTACATCCACGCCAATCGCTGGGAAGTGGTTCCGGAAAAGGTAACGGAAGCGAGCGTTTCGGCGCGCACTCCGGTAGACCGCGTGACCGAAAAATCCTACAATCCGTCGAAGAAGACGGTCATCGAAAGCGCGTCGGGCAAGGGCAGCTTCGACACGGCTTTCCACGCGCGGAACTTTCTGGATTGTGTGAAGAGCCGGGCCAAGTGCAATTGCGATGTGCTGACCGGCCATCAATCCACGGCCGCGACACTGATCGCAAACATTGCGTTGAAGACGAAGTCGTATCTGGAGTGGGATGCGAAAACCGAAAAGTTCACCAACAACGCGGCTGCGAACAAGTACTTAAGCTACCAATACCGGACACCGTATAAGTTGGGGTAACGCCGGACTTCCTTGTGACCAGAGATGATTTCAAGAAGCTTTCGGAAGCCCGGCTAACTGATGCCAAAGTGCTGCTCGGGGCACGGCGATTCGATGCGGCTAACTACCTGGCGGGTTACTCGGTGGAGTGTGCCATCAAGGCTTATATTGCAAAGCAAACTAGAAAGTAGCAGTTCCCCGAGGGGCCCGAGACGGCGAAGCGGATTTACACCCACAACCTCAAGGAGTTGATCAAGGTTGCCAAGTTATCCGCCCAATTGGAGAAAGAGATGAAGTCCGATCCAGCCTTTGAAGCCAACTGGGGCGTAGCGAAAGACTGGAGCGAACAAATCCGGTACACTAGGGAGGGACAGAAAGCCGAAGGAAAGGCCCTAAAGATAATCCTGGCGATATCTGATCCTGCACACGGAGTGCTTCAATGGTTGCGACAATATTCCTAGCCAAGCATATTCCGCAAGGAAGAAAGTTACTGGAAAAGCTGCCCGACTTCGGATTTTCCGTCGTGGAAGCATTCTGGTATCAGTTCCCCGATTCCGGAGATTAGCGCTTCGTTATAGCCTCACCAAAACTTCGAAAGCTTGATCCGCTTGCTGCCTACACCGCCCTACGCGATATACTTCGCAAGACCAGGAACCGGTTGACAGTGAGCGACATCACCTTTTTGAGCCCAGATGATTCGGAATACCGGCGCTTGCGCGATGCCGCGTTAGGGTACTCGGGGGGGAGGGCTGGTGATGAAGCTAGCCGAATCACCAGCGATGTCGTATTCAGCGACGCGTACCAGTACGCACTACCCGCCGCCAAGCAAGGCGCACGCCCCCGCTAAACCGCTCAGAGGCCCATCGGTAGTCGATCACTTCGGGCCGTCGTCCGCCGCCACCCTTCGGCTGCCCGTCAATCCGGCCGGCATATGTTAGTTCGTCTGCGCCCGCTGCTCGCATTCGCAGCAGTCGCTACATCTGTTACATCTCAAGCAGCGATGATTCTCGCAGGCGTCTTTGGTGCAATACACGCAGATTCGCATTGATGGTTCGCCGCAGATGCTGCACATTAAGGGTTGGGTTTCGCTCACTTCAACTCCGGTTTTTGACTTCTTCGTTTGCCGCTGGCGGGAGGATCCAGCGGGATTCTGGAAAGCATCCCCCGGCAGCGCTGTGCTTCCTGATCCATTACGCTCATCTCCTGCTCCCGCAACGAGGCGAGGTCCACGATATGCGCGCGCAGTTTCTCTATGCTATTAGAACTCGCGGTCATCAGGCCATTCAGAATTTCGGCCAGATCGGGGCTCTGATACTTCCGGACACCCTCGCGAAGGGAGCCGATCAGCGTTTCCACATACTGGATGCGGAAGTAGGCATCCAGCGCGGCGGTCAGGCGTTCCGGTTCCTTTGCCACCTTCTCCGCGGATCCCAACAGATAGCCCATTCCAGTCTGAAGCGATACCAACTGCTTGACATAGGCCGTTGGAGCGCCCTGCGAGATCCAGGTCTCCGGCTTTATATTGTCCACCATGGGCTGCAGTTGACGGATCTGCCCGGCGAGCGCCGTCATGTCCTGGCGGATATCCCACTCGGGACTGACGCCGGCGTTCGGCTTCTGCGCCAGCAGCATGGATGAAAAAACAAGAATGGCTAAGATGGGTTTGAACACGGCGGTCTTCTCACCGCTAGTTTCGCACGTCGTTTCTCGCGAGTGCTAAACGCCCGGGGGAGGGGGCGGAGGAGCAGGGGGAGGCGGAGGTGTATTTTGCGTGTCGCCTGGAACTCCACCGCCTCCGGTTCCACCTGTACTGGGGACTTTGCCGCCACCGCCCGGCACTTGCGGATTGCGCAGGATTACCCGGTACACAGCTTCGGCGCCCGCGTTCAAGACGTGTTTAAGTGCTTGTCCCTTATCTATTGATTTATCAGCCAGCGGCTGATTCTTGTAAACCCGAATGTACTCGCCGGGGCTAACGAACTTCCCATTATTTACCGGCAGATACCGGTGCTGCACCGCTACCAGCCCTTCTTCCACTGAAACCAGGGTAGTGTCTTCATCTTCGGCAACCACGTCGAAGATCGTGCCGCGAACCGAAATCACTGCCGTGGGCGACGTGACCCGTTGATGGTTCGGGGCACCGCCGCCCAACTTCTCAATGTGGACTTTTACCCGGCCGATCCACAGATCCAGCATGTCTTTCCAGTCGGATGGATTATTCCGGAAGGTTACTTTGGAGTTCGGATATACTTCGAAGGTACTACCGTCGGAAACCTGCAGCTTCGCGTAACCGTCGGGTCCGGTGACGATCATCTGCTTGAGTTGAACCGAACTGCCGATTTCGAGCGCCCAGGGTGTGGAGTCTTTCAGAACGGAAACTTCGCCGGTGAGGGTAATGACTTTAGCGGCACTTTCCGGATTATTCAGGGAGAGACTCTGCGCCGGACACACTACCGACACTACTGCCATAAGCAGCAAGCCCGCGTAGGAGTGCCGGTTCAGAATCATCTCCCGTTAGTCCCTTAGTCTAACACTAAAAGTGAACTGCAAATGCAATGCCTTATGTAGCATTAGCCGGAAGGCGTTTCGATTCAATGCTTTCTCCGATAGACCAACGCGAAACAGGGTAGAATGGACTCACACGGTGTGTCATAAAGCCACAATTCGAAGAGTAGCTTGCGTCGGCTTCGCCCTGGAGCTGTTGGCGGTATCCGCGCTCGCCCAGATTCCCGCCGATTGGCGCAAGGTGGGCTCCACCACCCTGGACCTGAGTCTGGCTTCCTTGGCCACTGGCCCGGTAGAACGTGTGTGGTTTTCCGAGGATGGTGCTCGCCTGTTTGTCAGAACAGGCCTGAAGCGCACCTATGCCACCTCCGATTTGGAACACTGGCAGATCGCCACGGACGCCGTGATTCCCGAATCCGCCACCGGTTTGGTAAAGGTATTGCCGGAAAGCACGGCTAAATCGAAAACCTCGGCCACCGTCCCCACGCGGATCTACGCCGTTGGGAGCCACGGTTACCGGTCCGACGATGGCGGCTTCACATGGACCAATCTGACCGCTTTCGAGAACCGGTCGATCATCGGCGATGGCTTGGCGGACATCGCAGTATCGCCGAAGGATCCCGACTTGGTGGTGATTGCAGGCGCCCAAGGCGTCTGGAGGTCCCGGGATGGCGGCCTTTCCTGGACCGGCCTCAATCAGGGGCTGCCCAATTTGCCGGTACATCGGATTCTGGCGCTTCCCGATGGGAACGGTGCGCTCCGTATTGCGGCGGATCGCAACGACACGGAACTCGAGTGGTCCAGCGGTGAGAAATCGGGTTGGAAACCGGTGGAGGATACTGCGTCGGTACAAGCCGCCCTTACCAGGGGCGCTTTGTCTAAAACATTCGGAAGTGTCGTCACCGCACTCGCGGCGGGGGGCGATTTCTTCTACGCTGGGACGGTGGACGGCAAGCTCCGGAGTTCTTCCGACCGCGGCGCCACCTGGCAAAGCTTTGAAATCGCGGGCGGCGGTGTAGTTGAAAACGTCTTCCTCGATCCCAAGGACCCGCAATTCGCGCTGGCTGCCATCGCCGGCAATGCGAAAGTAAGAGTACAGCGAACGCTCAACGCGGGGCGTCTGTGGGACGATATTACGGATAACCTGCCCGCCGGTTCGGCCCATGGCATCACGGCAGACCGGCAATCCGGCGCTTTATATGTGGCCGCCGACCGCGGCGTCTTCATGACCTACACCGACACCCACGCGCTGGCGCCGTCCACTCCCTGGACGCTGGTGAAGGCCGGTCCGGACAATGCCGCAGCCGTAGATGTGCGGCTGGATAACGCCGGAAATCAACTCTATGCCGCCTTTGAAGGGGATGGACTTTTCGCCACCATGGCGCCGCATCGTTTCCGGGACCCGCGCGTGGTGAGCGCGGGCGATATGATGGAGCGCGCTGCATCTCCGGGTTCCCTACTCAGTGTGGTGGGCCGCAGCATCCAGTCGGCACAGGCCAGCAACCGTCCCGCGCCCGTTTTCGAGCAATCGCAGATTCAAGTTCCATTTGAAGTGACTGGATCGACGCTCAATCTTTCGCTGGAATCCACCACCGGACGGATCACCATGGGATTGCCGCTGAAAAGCGTCTCCCCCTCGATTTTTGTCGACCGGGACGGCAGCCCGATTGTCCTGAATGCCGATACGGGTCTGCTGCTGGACGCGGCCACCCCGGCGCGGTCCAGTTCGCGATTACAAATCTTCGCCACCGGATTGGGTAAAGTGACTCCCGATTGGCCGACGGGCATCCCGGCGCCGCTCGATAGGCCTCCGCGGGTTGCCGCGGCAACCAAAGTGTTTCTGGACCGCGAAGCCATTGAAGTAACCCGCGCAATCCTTGCGCCTGGCTACGTGGGATTCTATCTGATCGAAGTCCAATTGCCGGCGATCTTGAACCGCGGACCCGCTGAGTTATATGTGGAAGTGGACGGCCAGCAGAGTAACCGCGTACGCGTCTATCTGGAGCCATGATGACGAGTCTGCTGCTCCACATAACTACTGAAGACCCGTGGACGGCGTTCCCCAGGAATCGCGCCGGCGGCCCTCGTCCGGCTTGCTTGCTAATCGCCGTACTACTAGCGGCATGCTTAGCCGCTTCAGCCCAGGAATCTCCGCCCAAAAAAGAAGCCGAAAAGCTAGCGCCATATTACCCCACTCCGATGCTCGTCGTGGAGAAAATGCTGAAGCTCGGCGAACTGAAACCAGGCGAGAAGATGTTCGACCTGGGCAGCGGCGACGGACGCATTGTGATTGTTGCGGCGAAAAAGTTCAAGGCCGATGCCACCGGAGTTGAATTCGACGATGTTCTCCATCGAAAGAGTTCCGAAGAGATTAGGCGGCAGAAGCTGGACAAAACCGCGAGGATCATCTTCGGCGATCTGTTTGAACAGGACTACTCCTCAGCCGATTTGATAACGGTTT
Source organism: Bryobacteraceae bacterium (assembly GCA_025350445.1). The sequence continues at coordinate 6,500 of JANXXV010000860.1, forward strand.
ATCTTTTGCCTCACTCGAACGACAAAGTGCGGCCGATGCTGGAAAAGCAACTCCGAAAAGGGACGCGAATTATTTCGCATGATTTCGAATTCTCCGATTGGAAACCGATGAAAGTGGAGTTGGTGGAAGACGACGGAGAAGGGCGAAGCCACACGCTGTTCATGTACGTGCGCTAAACTCACAGTTCGTTCGAAAGGGAAGGGAACCGTTTGGCCATACAGCCCGCGATGGTGCCGTACCTCTGGCGCCGGCATCTCGGAATTCTTCGCGCCGTGCTAGCGGTGCTGTGTGTATTGCTGTACCTGTTATACCCGGTTCCGGCCGGGCCCGCCGTCGCGCTCGTCATCGGCGTATTTGCCATATACAGCGTATTCATTCTGCTGCGCGACAACATTGAGAACCGCGTCTATCATCTGCCCATCCTGGCGTTGGACGTGATCTTCTTCTTCGCCTGCGCGCTGCATCCCACTCAGGAAGGCCTTTGGCTGAGCACAGTCTGCTATTTCTACCTGCTGTGTATCGCCTCGCTGATGTATGAATGGAGAGCGGTGGCCGGGGTGGTTCTGCTGAGCGTGCTCTTCTTCGCCGTTGTGCGGCCCGTTCCCACCGTTTTGCTTTGGCCCACCGTATTGATGACCGGGGTCTTCGCCGTGGTCTTCACCATTCAGAAAGAAGCGTTCCAGTTCCGCCTTTCCGCTGCGTTGCGCCGATCCGTCCTTTCCAGGCTCGAGGCCGAGCGCGCACGGGAATCCGAACGCGAACGGATTGCCGCCGATTTTCACGACGGCCCGCTGCAGAGCTTTATCAGCTTCCAGATGCGGCTGGAGATCATCCGTAAACTGCTGGGCCGGGATCGCGATGCGGCGCTGGCCGAGTTGCATCAATTACAGGAGCTGGGAAAATCGCAGGTATCCGAATTGCGCTCGTTCGTCCGCAACATGCAGCCCATTGAGGTGGACGATGCCGGGTTGCAAGCCTCCGTGCGGGACGTAGTGAATACGTTTGAACGGGAATGCGGCATCGCCACCACCCTGGTCTGCCGGGATCTACCGGAGCTGACCGGAACCGACTTCGCGATGGAGGTTCTGCAGATTGTCCGCGAGGCGCTGAATAACGTGCGCAAGCATTCGAAGGCTTCCCGCGTGAGTCTTACGCTGGAGGTAACCGGGAAGACGATTGAGATCTCAGTGGAAGACGACGGCAGCGGTTTCCCGTTCAGCGGATCCTACAGCCTGGACGAGCTCGAGTTGCTGCGGCTGGGGCCTCGCAGTATTAAACGGCGCATTCGCACTCTCGGCGGCGACCTGACGCTGGAATCGCGTCCCATGCACGGCGCCGGTTTGAAGATTCGCATCCCTACATGAGATGGCGCGCATGGAGCGTGCTTGCCGGCCTGGGTCTGATCGCGGGTTGCGGCAACTATGCCGATTTCACCCTGCCTTTATTGCGTCAAGCCGGCAGCGCCGTCTCCTATGAATGGAACGTTTACCCCGAACCCGTCCTGGCGCGGGACGCAACAGGCTGGGATTCGACAGACGCGCTGAATCCGTCGGTAGTTGACGTGGGGGGCCTCCTCTACAATTTTTACTCGGGCTACGACGGCAAGGTGTGGAGTACCGGCTTGGCAACATCCGCCGATGGCTTGCACTGGACAAAAAAGGGCCGTGTGCTAGCGCCTGATCCTGCGACGTGGGAGGGCGGCTACATCGCGGCGAACGGAGCGGCCGTGCGGGTGGGCAACGAATTTTTTTACTGGTACCAGGCAAGCCGGCCGCCGCGGATCGGGCTGGCGAAGTCGAAGGATGGCATGGCCTGGACCAAGTTGCCCGAACCCGTCCTGGGCACTGGCCCTCGCGGCAGTTGGGATGAGCGGGCCGCCGCCGACCCATACGTGATCCGCATCGGCGAAACGTTTTACATGTACTACCTGGGTGAGGACCGCGCGCGCCGCCAGCGTTTGGGCGTGGCCCGTTCCACCGATGGGGTCACCTGGCTGAAGTCGCGGGCGAATCCGATTCTGGAACTCGGGAACGCCGGCACGTTCGACGAGATCGGGCTGGGCGAGCCGGCCGTGTGGAAGTCTGAGAATTCGTACTGGATGCTCTACACCGGCCGCGACCGTGCGGAAGTTCGCCGGCTTGGCCTGGCGCGCTCGCAGGACGGCTTCCATTGGAGCCGTGTTTCCGAATCCGCCGCGCTTGCCGGCGGGGATCTTTGGAATTCGAAAACACTTTGCGACCCTACGGTGCGCGCAGTGGACGGTGATGTACAGGTTTGGTTCGGAGGCGGCGACGTGGCTCATCCGGTGGAAAATGTGCATGGACAGATCGGCTTTGCCATCCTGAAGCTTTCCGTTGTTGGTACGCTGCCTAAATGAAGGTTGGAATCACGTGTTATCCCACATACGGCGGCAGCGGGATTGTCGCCACCGAGCTTGGGCTGGAACTGGCCAACCGCGGGCACGAGGTGCACTTCATCACCTATGCCAATCCCATCCGGCTCGATCCGGATACTCCCCGCATTCACTATCACGAGGTAGAAGTTTCGAACTATCCACTGTTCCAATATCCACCGTATTCGCTGGCCCTGGCGTCGCGGATGGCGGAAGTGGCGGATCGTTATCACCTGGATCTGTTGCACGTACATTACGCGATTCCGCACTCCATCTCGGCGCTGTTAGCCCAACAGATGATGGCGTCAAAACGCCGGCTTCCTTTCGTCACCACGCTGCACGGCACCGACGTTACGCTGGTGGGTCTGGACCGTTCCTACTTCCCCATCACCAAGTTCTCCATCGAGAAATCGGACGGCGTCACCACCATCAGCGAGTACATGCGGAAACAGACGGAAGACGTATTCGGGATCGATAAGCCCATTCGGGTGATCCACAATTTCGTGAATTGCAGTTTGTACCGTCCGGCGGAGGTGCGCAGCGGGGATGACAAGATCCTGCTGCATATATCGAATTTCCGGCCAGTGAAGCGCGTGCTCGACTGCATTCGCATTCTGGCGCGGGTCAGGCAGACTACACCGGCAACACTGTGGATGGTGGGCGATGGTCCGGACCGGGGCCCAGCCGAGATGTTGGCGCGCGACCTGGGCCTGGAGGACTACGTGAATTTCATGGGCAAGCAGGACCACGTGGAGCGGCTGATTCCGAGCGCGGATGTATTGCTCTTGCCGACTGAACTGGAAGCATTCGGGCTGGCCGCGCTAGAGGGAATGGCGTGTGGCGTGCCGCCGGTTGCTACGAACGCGGGCGGCGTGCCGGAACTGGTGACGCACGGCGTGGATGGGTTCCTGGAAGCGGTAGGGGACACCACCGCGCAGGCGAACCGCGTGATTGAACTGCTGACGGACGAGGTGCTGCACGCTAAGATGTCGGCCGCGGCCCGCGAGACGGCGCTGCGGCGGTTCTGCACGTCGCTGATAATTCCGAAGTACGAACAATACTATGAGGAAGTGTGTAGTGCAGGCTGCAGTAAGCCTTCCGCCTGACCGGTCGCTTTCAAACGGTCTTCTTCTTCAAACGAGACATACTCAAAGCCCGCGCTCTCGGCTTCTCTTCTGTATTGTTCGGCAGCAACCATGTGATGTATTCCTTCCTGGGGGTGAAGTTCGGGAAACTGCAGGGACCACTGGGCGGGGCCGCTATCTTCTGAAAGCGTCAGCGTGATCAGTCCGCCGGTTGAGGCCAGATTCGCCGTCAACTTGTGATTCGGACCCGAGGTGCGTTGTGCGATCTCCAGCAACCCGCGTAACGTATCCGTAAGCGCCGCTTCGTTGCCTGCCACAAGGCATGTTTGCCCGTCAAACTTGCTTTCCAGACGAAAATCCGGCGCATCAAACTCGGTGCTCACTGCAAGAAGCACGTCCAGCAAGCTGACAGCTTGAATCTCAACACTAGGACCTTCGCTCACAATTTACTCATCGGGCGTGGACGGGCGAATTTGAATCCGGCGCGTGTCACGGGAACTTTTCCTGGATAGGGCGTGTCTAAGTTATTAGTTTCGGGTAGAATCGCAAGTGAGGCGCTCTCCGTGGCCGATTCGACGATTGGGTTTGATTTCGATACATATTCCGGGCTCTGCAAGGTGTGCTCTACCTCCACCGGCGCCCACCGCGAAGAAGATTGCCTACTGGAGGCGCTCCGCGCAGGCGCCAATGAGGCTTATGAGACCCTGATCGCCCTCTACGAACAACCGGTCTACAACCTGGTTTTTCGGTTGATGAACGACCCGGCCGATACCTGCGACGTTGTCCAGGAAGTGTTCCTGAAGGTATTCCGCAATATCAAGAATTTCAAAGGCAACAGCAGCCTGAAAACGTGGATTTACCGGATTTCATTTAACGAAGCCTATAACCATCGGCGCTGGTTCAGCCGTCATAAGAAGCAGGAGATTGGACTTGAATGCGAGGAGGAGGGCAATTTGAATTATCAGGAAGTGCTGCCCGACCCTGGCCGCTCTGCCTTTGACATCACGTCGGACCAGGAAACCCACGCGATGATTGAGGAAGCCTTGGCCCAAGTGAATCCTGCCTTCCGGGCTGCCGTGGTCCTGCGCGACATGGAAGATCTGAGCTACGACGAGATTGCCGAGATTTTGCAGGTTTCCCTGGGCACGGTGAAATCCCGGATATTGCGCGGACGGGAAGCGTTGCGCAAGGTACTGGCCAACCGGCTGAGTCCCGATTTGAACGTACGTTGGGCGCCCCAACCGGCGCAAGTGAAGTGATGACTGGTGAACCTATGAATATCGTAGCTATATCCTGCAGCACCGCCGCGAACCATTTCCCCGCGTTTCTGGAGGGAGATCTTTCCACGGCGGAGCAACGGCAGATGGACGCTCATATGAATGGTTGCAGCCGGTGCTCCGCGGAGATGCGGCAAATGAGGCAATTGCGCGCTACCCTTCGCCGGATGCCGGTTCGAATTCCTCCCCCGTCGTTGAAAACCCGGCTTCGCGTAGTGGCCTCGCGGGAGCTGGTGCGGCAAAAATCCAGAGCCAGCTTTCCGGCGATGTGGGCTGAATGGCGCGGCAACTTCCGCCTCTGGTCACAGAATCTGATGCGACCGATGGCGATTCCAACCGCGGGCGGATTTCTATCGGCGATTTTGTTGTTCTGTCTTCTGCCGGTTGGCATGGCGTCGCCATACCTGGCTCTATCGGTAGTCACCCGCACCGACGTGCCGACCGCGCTTTATACTGACGCCACCGTGAAGAGCATCAGCCCGGTGGGCTTCAACGATGAAGATGTGGTGGTGGAACTCACCATCGACGATCAAGGCCGTATCCTGAGTTACAGCATTCCCGATTGCCCGCACATGCTGAAGTCCTCGGGGCTGCGCCGCAACATCGAGAGCAGCCTGCTGTTTACGCATTTCACCCCGGCGACGACGTTCGGACAGCCGATGTCCGGAAAGATCCGCCTCTCCTTCCGCAACAGTAGTATTAACGTGAAGGGCTAGCTGAATGTCCACTCACGCCAAAATCCGCGTTGATCGGCGTCCATCGGCGGCTAATAATCTTGGCCGCCAATGGACGCCGATACGCGGATAATTTGACCCGTCCAGCCATTTCCTGGACGCTGCAATAGGCTCCGG
>JANXXV010000870.1 GCA_025350445.1 Bryobacteraceae bacterium
TCGTCGGTGGTGACGCCTAGTTTCATTTGCGACAGAGGTAGGGCTAGCAGGCGGCGGAATGGAAATGCCAGTGCGGAGGCGGCTAGCGCTTGGCGGCGGGTTAGAAGAGACATGGCGTGATTATATCGTGTTGACAGCAGGCCGGACCGGGCGTACCGCGCGGTCCTGGGGGACCGCCTTCTTAGATTCGAATTGTGTTGCGTAAAATGGTCGGAGCAGGAATTTCATCAGGAGAGTGTATGCAAAACCCAAGCTGTGACATCGGGCTGATCGGTCTGGCTGTCATGGGACAGAATCTGGTCCTTAACATGAATGACCATGGATATCGCGTGGCCGTCTTCAATAGGACTGTTTCCAAGGTAGACGAGTTCATTGGCCACGAAGCCGCCGGTACGCAGGTAGTGGGCGCGCACTCTATGGAAGAACTGGCGCGGATGTTGAAGCGCCCGCGCCGCGTGATGCTGATGGTGAAAGCCGGCGATACGGTGGACCATATGATCGACAGCCTTCTTCCGCATCTGGAGAAGGGCGACATTATTATCGACGGAGGCAATTCGCTTTTCACCGATACGAACCGGCGGACCAAGGCTCTGCTTGAGAAGGGCATTCTGTTTACCGGAACCGGTGTTTCAGGCGGGGAAGAGGGCGCGCGTTTTGGCCCCTCCATTATGCCCGGCGGGAATGCCGCTGCGTGGCCGCATGTGAAAGAGATCTTTCAGGCGATTGCCGCTAAGGTGGAAGATGGATCGCCTTGCTGCGAATGGGTTGGCGAGAACGGGGCGGGGCACTACGTGAAGATGGTGCACAACGGGATTGAGTATGGCGATATGCAGCTGATCTGTGAAGCGTATCAACTGCTGAAAGACGGGTTGGGGCTTAGCGCGGACGAACTGCATGAGGTGTTCGCCGATTGGAACAAGGGCGAACTGGATAGCTTCCTGATTGAGATTACAGCGGAGATTCTGGCGAAGAAGGACGACGACGGATCGCCGATGATCGATAAGATTCTGGACACAGCCGGGCAGAAGGGGACCGGCAAGTGGACCGGCATCAGCGCGCTGGATCTTGGTACGCCGGTTACGTTGATTGGCGAGGCGGTGTTCGCGCGGTGCCTTTCGGCGATGAAGGACGAGCGGGTGGCTGCGTCGAAGATTCTGCACGGACCCGTCAAGCCCGATTCGGGCGGTCGAGATGCGTTCATCGAAGACGTGCGGCGGGCGCTGTACTGTTCGAAGATGATTTCTTATGCGCAAGGGTATATGTTGCTGCGCGAGGCTGCTAAGGAGCAGGGATGGAATCTGAATTTTGGCGGCATTGCGCTGATGTGGCGTGGAGGGTGCATCATTCGCAGCCGGTTCCTGGGTAAGATCAAGGACGCTTATGACAAGAATCCTAAGCTCACCAATCTGCTGGTGGATGATTTCTTTAGCAACCTGTTAAACGAATATCAGGGATCGTGGCGTAGCGGGATTATCAAGGCTATTCAAATAGGCGTGCCTACGCCGGCGTTCTCTACGGCGCTATCCTTCTACGATGGGTATCGGACTGGGCGGCTGCCGGCGAATCTTCTGCAGGCGCAGCGGGATTACTTTGGCGCGCATACTTATGAGCGGGTGGATAAGCCTCGGGGCGAGTTTTTCCATACGAATTGGACGGGGCGGGGCGGTAGGGTTTCGTCCAGTACTTATAACGCTTAGGGCTGAATGTTTCCAGCGGCTGAATTACCTGCCTGTGAAAATCCGCCTTTTACAGCGAGGCCTTGGCAGGCAAAATGCGGAGTTTCGCAGGAAGAGCGGGAGGGGATCGCTAATCTCCGTGCGTACAGTATTGCCTGGTTTCCCGGGCAGCAAGCGGCTTGGAATTGGCGTTTTCCGCAATCCACCACCCAAGCCGCCTAAGCAGTGCGTTCCGCACCGCGATTCCCCAGTGCCGGCGCGGATCCGCGGCTAACTTGCTAGAAAGATTATTAGCCGTTACATGGACGCGGATAAGCGCCAAGGATGTGCTGGCATCGGGCTGGTGGGCGCGACCGGTTGATTCGCCCAGTCCGGTTGCTTCCGCGCGGCTCTTTGCGGTTACGGGCGCTTGCGCTAACGGGGCAGAAGGGTTTTGTCCCAAAGGCGGAGACCGCCGCGGAAGGCGTTGGTGTTTGCGCCCAGGCGGGCGTCGCGCGGCAGTTCCTTGAGGTATTTCGCGTTACCTCCGCCCAATACTACGTAATCTACTACTAGAGCCGCTTTCAGGCGGGCGACGATATCGAGGATGTTTTCGCGCCACTGTTTCTTGCCTGCGCGCTCCAATCCGCGAAGGCCGGCGTAGTCTTCGAAGGTTCTTTCCTTCTTGTAGGGGAGGTGAGCTAATTCGAGAGGCGCCAGCACCCCGTCTATGATGAGAGCGGAGCCCAATCCCGTCCCCAGGCCGAGGAACAGCATCCGTCCGCCTTCGTAACTGCCTAGCGCTTGCATTGCTGCGTCGTTGACTATCTTTACGGGGCAGGGAAATGCCTTCGCGTAGTCAAAGCCAACCCAGCCTGGGGCCAGGTTGTGCGGCTCTAGTGCCGGCTTGCCGTTCACGACCGGGCCGGGGTATCCGATGGAGACACCGGAGTACTTGGCGGCGCCGGCGCCCTTCTTCACGTCCGACACCATCAGCGACGGCGTCATCCCGATTCCGGACGGAATCTTTACGGGTTCGTTCTGGCCCGGGGCCATTACCTTGACGTGGGTACCGCCTACATCGATGACCAGGATATTCATAAGGAAATAAAAAAGGCCGCAAAGAGCCCATTCGGGATCTCCGCGGCCAATTGTGATCACATTACTGCTATTAGTCGTTGTAGTGGAAGGAGCCCACGAAGGCGCTGCGCTTTTCGGGATAGCTCCAGGTGGTGCCTAGCTCGGGGCCGGTGAACTTGTGGGCCAAGGCGTAGGCGGCCATGGAATGATCCAACTTCGTGAGCGGCTCATACCAAGTCTCTTCGTTATGGCAGAGGTGATCGCCTTCCTGCATGGCGCGGGTTTCAATGGCAGCCAGGGTTCCGGCGGTCAGCTTTGCTTTCGCGCTGTGGACGCTGTCGCCTTCCAGCGTGAAGTCGATGGGGGATACATCTACGCGGACTACGTCGGTCAGCAGCTTGCCACCCATTTTCTTGGCAAAGCTTTCAAGGGCCAGCCGCTGCACCGGAGTGGCACGTTCGTCTACGATGATGACTGATTTTACGGGGTATGCGTTGCTGTGGATGTATCCCAAGGTGCCGCTGGCTTTAACTACGCCGATGACGGACAGGCCGTCCACATTGACGCCTTCCCATTCGCCCTTCTTCACTTTCCAGCCGAACACTGCGAGGTTGCCAACCAGATCGACTTCGGCGTTGGCAAAGCACGGACCCGTGTAGACGTCCGCGGTTCGGGCTTCCACGTAATCGCCCTGCACGCTGCTG
>JANXXV010000871.1 GCA_025350445.1 Bryobacteraceae bacterium
TCATTCCGTGATTCAGGTGGAAAGCAATTACAATGCGAGCGCGGTTTCACCGAAAGGCGCCCAGGGCTTGATGCAGCTGATTCCGTCCACGGCCCGCCGTTTTGGAGCGAAAAACAGTTTCGACGTAAAAGAAAACGTGGAAGCCGGCGTGAAATATCTGAAGTATCTGAATTCTTTGTATCCTAACGATTTGCGCCTGACCTTGGCAGCCTACAATGCCGGTGAAGGCGCAGTGGCGAAGTACAGAAACACCATTCCGCCCTACCGCGAAACCGAACATTACGTATACAAAGTAGGCGAAAAGTATGGCTCCGCCCGCCGCGCGGCGGAACGGCGTAAGATTGAGTCCATGCCTGCGGCGGAAAAAACCGTGGCGGTGGAGCGGCACTATCCCGTTGAATCATTCGTTGATTCGGAAGGACATCTCCATATGAGAACCGTGATTCCGTCCGAGGGAATCCGTCAATAGCCTTATGCCGAGCCGCCGTTATTCCCGAATAGCCGCTGCCGGTGCACTGGCATTTCTGTCTTTGCTGCAAGCTCAATCGGCGCCGGCTGCAAGGGCGGTGACCGCGGTGCGGTTCTGGTCGATGACCGACACCACCCGCGTGGTGATTGAAACTACCGACGAGTTTCAGTTCCGATCGGACCACGTTCCGAATCCCGACCGGCTGTTCTTCGACCTCATGGGAATGCAGGTGCGGATGGGGCCAAAGGGCACCCACAGCATCAGCGTCGGCGATAAACTATTGAAACAAATCCGGGTGGCCGAACCGCAGCCAAACGTTACGCGGGTGGTGTTCGATCTGGAAACGGGTGTGGATTTCACCGCTTCCCAACTAACCAATCCGAACCGGTTGATTATCGAACTGAGAGCGGCCGGGTCTAAGATTCCGGATGGGCCGCTGGCAATCAGCGTGACCGGCACCCGGAAACTGGCGGATCCACCGGTGGAAGAACGTAACGCCGCAGCAGGTGTTACGAAAGAGAAAGTAGTGGAAACCGCACCGCTGCCAGAGGTCCCGCAGCTTCCTCCTTCGCCCAAGCTGGACCCGAAGCTTGAACCGAAGCCCGTTCTTTCCAAGTCCGGGGAAAAGGCGATTGCGGCGATTGCGAATCCGAAGCCTGCACGATTGCCTAAGAACGGCGAACCGACTCTATCCCGCGTCCTGGGTCTTAAGATCGGAAAGATAGTGATTGACGCCGGTCACGGTGGACATGACACGGGGACCAGCGGGCCCGCCGGGCTAACTGAAAAAGACCTGGTTCTAGATGTAGCGAAGAGGTTGGGGGCGTTGATTGAATCGCGGATGGGCAGCGAAGTGATCTACACCCGCTCCGACGACACGTTCATTCCGCTGGAGACCCGCACCGAGATCGCCAATGAACATCGGGCGGATCTTTTCCTTTCGATCCATGCCAACTCTTCGCCCATTAAGATTGCGTCCGGCGTTGAGACCTACTATCTGAACTTCACCACATCGAAGAGCGCTTTGGAAGTGGCGGCGAGGGAAAACGCGAGTTCGCAAAAATCAGTATACGAGTTGAAGGATCTGCTACAGAAGATCGCCCTGAAGGACAAAGCGGAGGAGTCGCGGGAATTTGCCGCCAGGATTCAATCGTCTCTGTTCAGCCTGTCGGCGCGGCCCAATACCAAAGCCCGCGACCGCGGAGTGAAGAAGGCGCCGTTTGTCGTCCTCATCGGTGCGTCCATGCCCTCTGTTCTGGCCGAGATCGGTTTCGTAAGCAATCCAAAGGACGAAGTGATGTTGAAACGGTCCGATTACCGGCAGAAGATAGCAGAAGCTTTGTACAAAGGGTTATCCGGGTATGCGGGCAGCCTTAGCCACTTCCAGGTCGCCAAGAACTAAGGCCAAGATCAGCAGGCGCGGGAGCGGTAATCGATCTCGATAAATGGAGAACCGGCCAGATGCCTGTAGTTTTGGAATACCGTGCAGTTCCGGCCGGAATCCTTCGCCTTGTAAAGCGCTTCATCGGCGGTGTGGATTAACATCTCCACGTTCACCGGGCCAGAACCGGTGAAAGTGCTACAACCAAAGCTGGCCGACAATTGCAGCGGGCTTTCCGGCATCTCCACCGGCTCGGAGTAGATGGCGGCCCGCATGCGGTCCGCATGGTTCCTGGTGCTCTCTTCGTCGCAGCCGGGCAATACCACCAGGAATTCCTCACCGCCGTACCGGCCCACGGCATCGTAGGCGCGGATGGAGTTCTGCATCCGCCGTGCCGCCTCGCGAAGCGCCAAATCGCCGGCAAAATGGCCTCGTGTATCGTTGATTTGCTTGAAATGATCCAGATCGAGGAGGACGACGCCGCACGGGCAGTGCTCTCTCGCCGAACGCGTTAATTCCCGCTCCAACGTCGCCAGAATCGACGAACGGTTCCAGAGGTTCGTCAAATAGTCTCGGGTGGCTTGTTCCCGCAGCGTTTCCCTCGTGGCCAACAACTCCGCCTGAAGATCGACGATTCTTGTTCCGGCACGCAGGCGGACTTTCAACTCATGTTGGTCGAAGGGCTTAGTCAGGTAGTCGTCGGCGCCGGAATCCATGCCAGCCACAACATCTTCCTTCAGGCTTCTGCTGGTCAAGAGAAGGATATACGTGTAAGGCTCAATCGCCTTCTGGCGGAGCATCCGGCATACCTCGGGGCCGGTCTGTCCCGGCATCATCCAATCGAGAATCGCAATACTTGGGGCGTCGTTGCCCTGCAGAATCTTCCATGCCTCGGTTCCATCACATGCAACTACAACCTCGTAACCCCAATTTCTAAGGGTCGCCTCCAAGAGATGGCGGGATACAAGGCTGTCGTCGGCGATGAGTATTCGCATTCCGTTCAGTGGCTTTGACGCCGCGCTTTTGCGAGAGTTTTTCATTGTAACGCTACGCCCATCACTCTGCATATCGGTAAGAATCGAAGAACAATAGAGATGAGTGGGAATACCCGGGCACTATGGCTTTCTATCGACCGAATCCGCGGATTGCTTCACTGGGTCCGGCCAAAAAGTTTGAAAGAGTGCCGTCAATCTATATAACGTCGCAACTGGAAGATCGGATTCACTTCCCGGATGTGACGCTGTCTAAGCTAAAACCTTTCAATGGATTTGAGCATTGACGCCGTCGAACCTCCACTAGGGAGCGCTACCGAATCCACCGCGTGCCAGTTACGGTCGAGAGCGCCAACGTAGAGCGCCTTGTCGCGTTGAGTACCCATCAGAATGATGGAGATCCCTTGCTCCGGGTAGGCCAGAATCCGGTACTGCATTTCGCCGGTTTCCGACTTCCAACGGTCGCTGGCGGGCGATCCCAGCTTCCGCACCACGGCGAAGTAGTCGTCGGCGCCGTTGAGTCCCAGGCTGGTTTGCACCACCGGAGTGTAGGTGATTCGGGAACCATCCCGCCCGGACCGGAAGAAACTGACCAGCAGAAAACAGCTCAGGATTCCTACCACCAGCACAACACCGATCAACTTCCCGATCCGCGACTCCGTCCCGCTCTCCAGGCGAATGCCGACAACGGGCGCCGGAGAGGTAGAAACTTCGTGCGCCAGCGGGCGGAACCCTTCATTCACCGCCCGCGGAATCTCGATTACACGGCGCTCCAACGGCCATACCTGTCCTGACTTGTACTCCAGTTCCTTCAAAAGTCCCAAGATCATTACCGGTTCTTCGATTCGCGAGATCTCGCCCAGAAAACGCCTTGGAACCCAGATCTCGTTATTGGTCTTTGTATTGCAAACCAGGATCTCAGACCATGTGGAGCGGCGGAAAATCCACTCATTGTGTTCGGTATTCAGAATCGGCGGATAGAACGAGAAAGGCCGCTGCCCGAGATGTTCAAGAGGCGGCGGGATCGGCTGGACAGACATGCTTCAGTTCAATCTTAACCGATCTTATGCTAGACTTCCGCACCAAAACAAAACGGATGACTGATCCTAAGATTCAATCATCCGTTTCAAGTGCAATTTTATAGAAGACCGCTAAAGCTACGCAGCCTTGCGACGGCGAAGCAGGTAAGCAATCGCGGTCAAGCCACCACCGATCATGGCCATCGAGGCCGGCTCGGGAGCGAATGTTCCAACGATGAAGTCAACGTGTGCTGTCCCCGAACCATTGGTGGCCTGCCCGACGGTGACGTTGCCACCAGAAGTACTGGACGAAGTGAGGGTCGCGGAGCTTACGGTGAAGTTCACCAAGGCAAGCGTGTCGAAGGCATTTACGATACCGGTCGAGTCCGGTGGGCTGTCGTATTCGGTGTTGTTGGAGTTATCGCCAATCACCAGCGGGCCGACATTATGGGTCGTGCTAAGTCCTAAAACGGTGTAGGGAGTTCCAGTCAGCGCCGCAACCGGAATTGCCGTCACTAAACCAGTGGAAGCAAACAACAAAGTCATCGTCGAGGTAGTGCTCGCACTGTTCAACAATCCATTCACGTCACTGGAGTTGCTCGCATTGTACTGCGTGTCAATGTGGCCCGTCAGTGTGAGAATGATGCCGAGAAGTGTCCCCGAAAGATGATCGTAACCAGCCAACGACAACGGGAGAGCCGAGAAATCTGTTGCGGCGGGGCCGTAGGTCGTAGTGCCGCCGGATATGATTGTCGCATTAGCGGTACCAACCGCCAGCAGTGCTGCTACAGCAAAATTGATCTTTTTCATTAAGCCTTCCTCCGAAAGATTATGACAGCGAAACCACCGGGTGGAATCCTGGGTGCTTCTGACGCCATTGAACTTTATCAGGATACCACCAATCTTAGAAGGTATACAAATTTATTATCACCTTAGGCATAGCCTCAGGTCTTTACCGCAATGCGTGCTCTTTAAGCCTTGTTTAGTTTGTGTTACAACTCTTACTCAGTGTTGCGGCATAAAAGAATTGGGTGGTAAATCCTACCCTAAGATGTGTGTCTAATCGGCCCGATGGAAGCGGGCCGTTCCAATCTATACTGAGTAAGCGGCAAGGACCACCCGCGATGAGGCTCTTCCTATTCTTTCTCACTACCGGTTTTCTCCTGGCGCAGCCCGCAGCGCGCCCGGCCCTCGAAAACACGGGAAAAGCGATACGTGTCACCGCTCAGTGTAAGGGCGAAGACGTTCTGGTACTCGGGCTTACATGTTCGCAGGACGATCCGTGCCCCTTGTTTCTGGAATTGTCCGACGTGGAATTGGTCAATAGCCGATTGATCCTGTCAGGTAACCTCCACACAGCCACCGCAACGCTGGAATCCATCCTGCTCAGTAGCGAAGATCTCGGTAAGACCTGGACCGAGCCGTTCGAGCGGATGCCTGGCATTGGCATCGACAACATTCAGTTCATCGATTTCGAGGCTGGTTGGATCAGCGGACAAATCCAGCAGGCTCTTCCGCGCGATCCCTTTCTTCTGATCACCAAAGATGGCGGTAAGACATGGCGCAAGGGAACCGTGTCGGGCGAATCCAGGGTGGGCGCGATCGAGCAGTTCCACTTCGAATCGCGAACGGCCGGCACTCTGCTGCTGGACAAAATCCAGTCCGGGGAGAATGGCATGAGGCATGAGCTGTATGAAACGATGACGGGCGGCGAAAGCTGGTCGCTGCGGCAGGTTTCAAACAAGCCCATCCCCTGGAAATACCCGAAATCAGCGGCTGCGGAATGGCGGATTCGCGCCGACGGGCCTTCCAAATCGTATAAGGTGGAACGGCGTCAGGGCGAACGCTGGCAGGCGGCGGCCAGCTTTCTGATCTCGGCCGGTGAGTGCAAGCCGGAGGAGAAGCCCGACGAACCGCCGCCTCCTCCGCCCGCGGTTGACGAGCAGGCGCCGAAGGAACCTGTCGCTCCGCGTACCGCGCCATCTTTGAAGAAGAAATCCGGATGAAGCACGACCCCATCGAACTGGAGTTGTTCCGCCATCTGCTCGCCTCGATTGCCGAGGAAATGGGCGCTGTTCTCCGCAAGACGGCATTCTCGGCCAACATCAAGGAGCGCCGGGACTACTCCTGCGCCGTTTACGACGCCGGCGGAAACACCGTTGCCATGGGCGATCACATGCCAGTGCACTTGGGCGCGATGCCGCTGTCTGTCGATCACGCGCGCAAGGCTTTCGAACTGGAACCCGGCGACGTCGCAATTCTGAACGACCCGTTCCAGGGCGGGACCCACTTGCCCGATATCACCGCAGTTTCGGCGGTCTTTCTTCCCGGGAAACGGAAGCCTGCGTTTTTCCTCGCGAACCGCGCCCACCACGCCGACGTGGGCGGGATGAGTCCAGGATCGATGCCGCTGGCGCGGGAGATTTTCCAGGAAGGTTTGCGGATTCCGCCGATTTTGCTGCTAAGGCGGGGGAAGATCGACAGCGGTCTGTTGCGGCTGATCCTGGCCAACGTCCGTACGCCGGAAGAACGCGAAGGAGATCTGCTGGCTCAACTGATGGCCATCCATCGGGGTGAAGTCCGTCTTCGCGAATTGGTTGGCCGCTACGGGCTTTCGGTAGTAGACCGGAACATGAGCCGTTTGCAGCAATACAGCGAGCGGATGATGCGGGCAGCCATCCGGCACTTGCCGGACGGTGTGTACCGGTTCGAAGATTTTCTGGATGGCGACGGCACCGCTGCGGAAGCGGTTCGAATTGCGGTGGCTATCGCGATTCACGGAGATTCATCCACGGTGGATTTCACCGGGAGCAGCGCGCAGGTGGACGGACCGTTGAACGCGAACTATGCCATTGCCGTTGCCGCCACCACATACGCGTTCCGCTGCCTTATCCGTGAGGAGGTCCCCTTCACCGCGGGTCTGATGAGGCCCGTAACTGTAATTGCACCCGCGGGAACGGTGGTGAATGCGCTGCCTCCGGCGGCGATGGCTGCCGGAAATGTGGAGACTTCGCAGCGGATTACGGATGTCCTTCTGGGAGCCCTCGCTCAAGCGGCGCCGGACCGCATTCCCGCCGCAAGTTCCGGCACGATGAACAACTTGACCTTCGGCGGCTGGGACGCGCGCCGCGGCCCGCCGTTCGCCGGGCCGTTTGCATACTATGAGACGATCGCCGGAGGCATGGGCGCGGGCCTCGGAAATGCGGGTCAGAGCGCGGTCCATACGCACATGACCAACAGTTGGAACACGCCGGTGGAAGCCTTTGAGCACCAGTATCCGGTTCGCATCCGGAAGTATGGAATTCGTTCGGGTTCAGGCGGCGCCGGTGATAACGCAGGCGGCGACGGCATTGTCCGCTCGTTTGAGTTTCTCACCGTCGCCGACGTGACCATTCTTTCCAGCCGCCGCGCCAAAGGACCATACGGACTGGGTGGAGGAATGCCGGGCAAGCCTGGGCGAAATACTCTAATCCGCGACGGTCGCAGGAGGGCGATTGCCGCCATGGCGCGGTTGACGGTGCAGCCGGGCGACGTGCTCGAAATTGAATCGCCGGGCGGCGGCGGATTCAGCGCCGGCCGTTCACTGTAGCCACGGGCGGTTCGGGCACGGGCTCGGCAATTTTCTTGGGCCGTGCATCCAGTTTCTTCGAAATGATCTGATCTTTCAGCTTCTGGAACTTAGCAGTTCCCGAAACGCCTCCGGCCGCTTCCACTTCGCGGTCCGTTACTTCCTGCGCGGCCGGAAGATACTTCTGGAGATAATTCCGAATCCGATCGTTGACATTGCGCTGGGAAGATTTAGCCAGCAGAAAAAGCATCTGATCGCCCGGCGCTTTCGACAGTAAGTGGTACAGCGCGGAGGGCTTTGCCAACTTGGCGGATAGCAGTTCCTTCTCCAGCTTCTTCGCCTTCGCCTCCAGTTTCTGCCATGCCTCCACGTCCGCCTTTTCCATCCCTAGGCCGGTAACCAGCGCGGCCCTCTCTTTCGGCGTTAACTTCTCCGCCAGAAAATGGAAGAATAGCGCGCAATGGTCAATGTGTAGATCCAATCCGAAAGGTAGCAGCTGTTTCGCTTTTTGCAGCTTCGCAAAGCTCGCGTGGTCCACCTTTGCGCCGGTCAGTGCGGGAGAAATCAACGGCAGCAGCTTTTCCTCTTCGAATGCCTGGACGACGTCCGCCGAATTCGGCTCACTGGCGGCTTTCTGCAATTCACTCAGCAGCGCCGCCGGACCGATGTGCTTTTCCACCTCAGCCAGACGTGCGTTTTCATACTGTGCACGGGTACGCTCCGCAATTTGGAATCCAAGCCGGACTTTGAAGCGAATAAGCCGGAAAAGACGGATCGGATCGTCGTACAGTGTATAGTTCGTCGCCGCACGCAACTCTTTGCGTTCCAGTTCGGAAAGTCCGTTCGTCGGGTCCAGCAATAGGCCCCGTGAGGCTTTGTTCAACGACAACGCAAGCGCGTTGATGGTGAAGTCGCGGCCGCGCAGGTCCTCGTGAATCGTGGCCGGGGTTACGTGGGCTTTGCCGCCAGGCTTGGCGTACCGCTCCTGGCGGGCCATTCCGATTTCCACGGTGACACCCGAAGGGAAGCGGAGTTCCGCCGATTTGCGGTTTTCATCGGTGCTCACTATTTCGGCGGTTCCTTTCTGAACAAGCGTCTTGGCCAATTTAAGTGCATTACCTTCCACCGTAAAATCCAGATCGCGGATCGCGAAACCGCCAAGCATGTCGCGAATCGCTCCTCCGGTGAGGAACAGGCTGACACCCGCCTGCGCTGCGGCCGCTTCCACCTCGGCCAGAATATGGCTCTGGTCGGCGGTCAGGTGGTTCTCCAACATGAACATGTAATCGCTCATCGCAATCGCTCTCTTGAGTTAGGTGATCTGCATCTTCAAGCCCTCGGATGAT
>JANXXV010000885.1 GCA_025350445.1 Bryobacteraceae bacterium
GTTGCGTCTACGCCTGCCCGCACGACGCCGCGCACCGTGTGGATCCACTGAAGTTTTTCAACTTGAAGCAGGCTGTCCCAGGGAGGTTGTAGAAGCCGGCGATGCGTATCGACGACACCCACCGCCCCTGGCTGATCGCCAGTCTCGCGATTTTAGGAATCAGTGTGGCGATGTATGTGCCCTACGCGATCAGTGCGCCCAGCGGACCGAAGGGTGGCAGCTTTCTTGGCTTGGTCTACGGCATCGCCGGGTACGGATTCATGTTGTTCGCCGGGTTGTTGGGAGCGCGGAAGAAAGTTCCGGTGTGGAGAATCGGGCGGGCGAAGACATGGATGCGCGGCCACCTCTGGCTGGGGCTGCTGAGCTTTCCCATGATTCTGTTTCACGGCGGTTTCGCCTGGCGCGGCCCGCTAACCGCGGTACTGATGGCCCTGCTGTTCATAGTGGTGGTGAGCGGTGTCGTGGGCGCCGTATTGCAGCACTATCTTCCCCGAATGATGACGCGGCGGGTGCCGCTCGAAACCATCTACGAAGAGATTCCTCACGTGCGCGAGCAGCTTCGCGACGAAGCGGAGAGCCTGGTCACGTCCGTTTTCGGCTCGCTTGATGGTGCTGGCGCTAGCGTGGACACCATGGTGGCCGTGGTCTCACTGGTAGAGATCGAGCAGGAAGAAAAGGAACACTTCCGCGAGTTGTACATCAGCACCATGCGGCCTTTCTTCGCCAATCCGGAAGCACCTGGAGCGGAATTGCAGGAGCCGCAGCGCTCGGCCGAGATCTTCGCTTCCCTGCGGCGGATGTTGCCGTCCTCTGTCCATTCGGTACTCACCGATCTGGAAAGCATTTGCGAAGAAGAGAGACAACTGAACCGGCAGATTCGCCTTTATCGTTGGCTGCACGGATGGCTCTTAGTTCACGTTCCACTATCGATAGTGCTGCTGGTATTGGGAGGAGTGCACGCCGTGATGGCGTTGCGCTATTAAGATGGCACGGCGGACGCGTACCACCAAAAATCTGGCGCAGCGCATCAATCGCGATTACTTCAAGCGCGTCTTTCCCATTTCCCAATGGCGCCGTCTGCTGACCATTATCTTTACCGCCGTTGGATTGTCGTGGCTGGCGTGGCACGCAATGGCAAGCGATCCGGCGGTTTACTCCAGCGGGCCTATCAAGTCGTCGCACGCGGTGTTCGGTCAGAACTGCGCCGTCTGCCATTCAAACAAGAATACGTTCTCGGCAAAGGTAACGGACCAGTCGTGCCAGTCCTGCCACGATGGCCCTATCCATCAGGCGCAACAGTTCTACACTCCCGAGTGCGCCGCCTGCCACGTGGAGCACAGCGGTGAGACCTCACTGGCGCGCGTCAACGATGCCGGCTGCACGGAGTGCCACAGCGATCTGAAGACCAGAAGCGGCGCCTTGCGGGTGGCGGCGAGCATCAAGAGCTTCAACAGTGGCCACCCGGAGTTCGCGGCGGTGCGGCCGGGCCAGCACGACCCCAGCAGCATCAAGTTCAATCATCAGGTTCACCTGAAGAAGGATTTGCGCGGGCCGCGGGGGGCGAATGTGCAAATGCAGTGTGCCGATTGTCATCAGCCGGAGGGTGTGAAACGCGCGCTGCCCTACGGCGAACCGGATCCGTCCGGGCCGCAGCCGGTACAAGCGTCCTTCAGCCCGCATGTTTCCACGCGGGCTTATATGGCGCCGGTGAACTTCATGGAACACTGCTCCGCTTGCCATCCTTTGGGATTCGACCAGAGGTTCAAAGACGCGGTTCCGCACAAGAAGCCCGAATTCGTTCGCGAAGCCGTGTTCAAGAAATTCACCGAATACATTGCGCTCCATCCGGATGAGATTCATATCGTCAATTTGGATCAGCGAATACCGCGCAGGCCACCGCTTCCGCCGCCCCATAATGCCGCTGAGTGGGTTGCGCGAATGATGGGCGAGGCCGAGCAGTTATTGTGGGGCAAGACCTGTAAGGAGTGCCATCGCCTGCTTTATGTCGCGGCGGCGAAAGTGCCGCAAGTGCCCAAGGCCGCCATCCCGGCGCGCTGGATGAAGAATGCCCGCTTCGATCACCAGCCCCACCGGCTGGTAAGTTGCGACTCGTGCCACGCCAAGGCGAGCACCAGTAAGGATACAGCCGACATCCTGCTGCCGGGAATTGAGACTTGCCGGCAATGCCATCGCGCCGGCAAGGCGAACGCGGCCGAGGCGCGCTGCTTTGAATGCCACGACTATCACGACTGGAGCAAAGAGAAACCAGTCAACGGCACGCTAAGCATTCACCAACTGCTCTCTAGCCGCGCCACTCATCGATAAGGTTCGCCACCAGCGCGGTCCATCCCGTCTGGTGGCTGGCCCCGATTCCAGCGCCGTTGTCGCCATGGAAATGTTCATAGAACAACAGCAGATCCTTCCAATGTGGATCGGTCTGGAACTTCTCCGCACCACCGAATACCGGCCTGCGGCCCTTTTCATTCCGGCAGAACAAGTGAATCAACCGGCTCGCGATTTCCTCCGCCATAACCTTTGGGGTAATGACGCCGCCTCCAGCCGCGGGTAGCCCAAAATCCGCACCGTGCGCTTCTCCAAACTTGACCAGCGATTCCACAATCAGATAAGCGGTGGGGAACCAGATAGGCCCGCGCCAGTTGGAATTGCCGCCTTTCAGCTTGATGTCCTCTTCGGCTGGTTCATATCCCACTCGGCTGTTGCCGAAGACGAATGGGTGTTCCCGGTGATACGCGGACAGGCTGCGAACACCGGCGGGCGATAGAAATTCATTCGGGTTCCAAAGCCTTTCCAGCAAACGCTTGAGCTGGTGTTCATCCACGATGGAAAGAATCAGCCCGGGGCCGTTAGCCTTCATCGGCGTCGAGCAGGCATGACGGACCAGGTCCGGACGGTTCCGGACAAACCAATCGATGTTGGCGAGGAACTCCGGGTGGTCTTTTAGTTCGGAGGTGCTCAACACCTCCACCGCAAACAGCGGAATCAGACCCACCAGCGACCGCACGCGGAAGCGGTGAAACTCGCCATTGGGATAACGCAGCACGTCGTAGAAGAATCCATCTTCTTCGTCCCACAACTGAAACTCGCGGCCGCCCATGTTCTTCATGGCCGCGCCGATGTAAATGAAATGCTCGAAAAACTTGGTCGCCAGCCCCTCGTAG
>JANXXV010000890.1 GCA_025350445.1 Bryobacteraceae bacterium
CAGCAGCGTAGCGATAATGAGCAGCGAAACAGGCCGCTGGCCGCGTTCGGTGAAATTGTAGAGCACAATTTCCTCGGTACCGGGAGGCACTACTTCGAAGATCAGGCTGGAGAGCATTTTCGAAACAGAGAGTGCGTTCGATTGCACCAGAATAGCGGTGAGCGTTGTGAGAACGGGAAAGAATGCCAGCAGCCCCGAATACGCAACCCCCTTCGCCAAGCCGAAGCAATTGTTTTCGTAAGCGGTAACAAATGCGCGGCGGAACACCAGCACCGCACGCTGAAGCCAGCTGGGGGGCCGTAAGTAAAATCGGAGCTGACCAGCGTCTTCGGCCATCGTCTTCTCTTATGATAGTCGGAGGACGGTAGTACCATGATTAAGATTCATGGGGCTCATCCATTCCATCCGGCATCAGTTGCACAATCTCGACCGCTATCTGTCGAACCGTGACGTTCCAAGCGAACCTCAGCCGGCCGAAGCCCCTGGCCGCCTGTACGAGGAAATCAAGAAATTTCTACGCAGCGTGGACGTTCCGAATGAAGACGCGAAGACCTATCGCGAAATTCACATCGAGCGGATCGCCAGAACCTTGAGCATGGTACCGCCTCCAGGCGCAACCAAACGCGTACTGGAACTCGGCGCCTACATGCAGATGACTCCGGTATTGCAGTGCGTGCTCGGCTACGAAGAAGTTCGCGGAGCCTATTTCGGCCCGCTTGGGCGGGTGGATACAAAGACAATTACGGTAGGCGGGAAAGAAGTGTTCCGCTGCTTTGTAGATCTGTTCGACGCCGAAAAAGACCGCTTCCCAGCCGGGGACGGGCACTACGATACGGTGCTGGCCTGCGAAATCATCGAGCACCTGTTGCACGACCCAATGTTCATGCTGCTGGAGATCAATCGCGTGCTGGTGGATGGCGGAACGATGGTGCTCACCACGCCCAACGTCGCCAGTTTCACCGCCGTCGCCCGTTTGCTGGAATGCACCGGCAATCCGCAACTCTACTCCATGTATCCGAATCCCGCCGGCGAATACAAGGACACGGAAATACCGCACGTCCGAGAATACACTCCGCAAGAGTTGGCGGAAGCGGTGCAGGCCGCCGGGTTTGAGGTGGAATACCTGTTCACTGAGAAAATTGCCGGCTACAATTCCGATCTCTTCATCCGCGCCGTTTTGGAACGCAACGGCTACTCCACGGCCCTTCGCGGCGAACAGACATATCTAATCGCGAAGAAGCGCGCAGGCAATGAGATCAAGCGTTACCCGGCATTCCTTTACGAGGGCTGCTAAGAGTGAAACGCTATCAATCCTGGATCTTCGACAGCCTCGCCATCTGCATTCTGACGTCGATCCTGATTTGGCCGCTCTTCAAAATCGTCTATCTCGATCGCTTCTCATCCATCGAGAGCACGTTCATCTCAGACGGCCGCATCCTGCTGGGAAATTTCCCGCATAGCAATTGGCAGCCTCTTTGGTACTGCGGAACCCGCGCCGATTACGTTTATCCGCCGGGACTGCGCTACGGCACCGCAATCCTCACCAAGCTTCTGCACACCAGCCCGCCGCGTGCCTATCACATCTACATCGCATTGTTTTACGTGCTCGGAATTCTCGGCATTTATCTACTAGTGAGGATCGGCAACGGTTCCCGGCTTTTCGCGTGGCTGGCCGCTGCGGCGACAGCGTTGGCATCGCCCAGTTTTCTGTTCCTATACGAATACCGCCACGACAGCGCATTCCTCGCACCGCAGCGTCTGCACGCCTTAATCACCTATGGCGAGGGCCCGCACATATCGGCGCTGTCCACACTGCCCTTCGTATTCACCGCGGCGCTGCTATGGATGCGCAACCGCAATCCCGCATGGCTAGCAGCGTCAGCCATAGCCGCCGCGGTCGTGGTAACAAACAACTTCTATGGCGCAACCGCACTGGCCATTCTCTTCCCAATCCTAGTCTGGGCCTGTCTACTCTCAGACCAGCAAAGGACGGCGGACGCCCCCGTCCGCGCGCGACCCCCCGGCCGCGCAGTCCGGTTACTCGCGCATCTCACAGCCATAGCGGCCCTAG
Organism: Bryobacteraceae bacterium; assembly: GCA_025350445.1. The sequence goes on from JANXXV010000890.1 coordinate 2,072, forward strand.
CCTACGGATTAACCGCGTGGTGGCTAGTGCCGTCGTACATCCGCGTCACTTCGGAAAACCTGAAACTAGTAGCGGAGCAAGGCAACGCGTGGTCGGTTGGCGTGTTGATCGTTACCGTAATCGTATTCCTGGCAGTAACGCTCAGACTCCCGGCCCGCTTCAAATCCAGCTACGGCATTTTCGTATGGGGCGGCTTCCTGTTCCTCAGCCTCTACATCATGGGCCACCAGTTCTTCCACTTCCAGGTAGCCGGCGAATCCAGCCGCCTGATCCCGGAATTCGACCTGTTCTTCATCCTTGCGGCGATCGAAGTTCTTCGTTGGCTATGGAATTCAAAACCAGCGAAAGTGCCTGCCTGGTTGCCCCGGGCCGTGGTGGGTCTGATCGTTGCCGTATCCTGTTGGCCGGTTCCGTATTATCTCAAGAACGCCTACATGCCCTTTCCGGAAGATCACAATTGGCGGGATCGCGTGGAATACAAGACCACCAAGTGGATCCACGAAAACCTCCCCGGAGAGCGCGTGCTCGCCACCGGATCGATCCGCTTCTGGTACGACGCCTGGTTCGACCTTCCCCAACTGGACGGCGGTTCGCAGCAAGGCGTGTTGAATCTGAACATCGTGAACTCGCAGCCGCGCATGATGTGGGGCAGTGACATGGTATTGAACAGGCTTTGGTTGAAGGCTCTGGCCACCGATGTGGCCGTGATTCCGGAACAGAGCTCGAAGGAACTCTACCACGATCTCATCCCGGAGCTTCTGCCCTTATGGCGCAAGGAATTTCCGGTCCTTCGCGACGATGGCGAAGGCAACATCTTCTACCGCATCGACCGCCGCGTGCAAGGCATCGTGCGAATCGTCGAAGCCGCGGGCATGAAGGGCCTGGCCCGAATACCAGCGCAGGACGAGCAAGTTCCACTCCGCAATTATGTGAATGCGATTGAGGCCGAACCGCGCACACCCGGCGCGAAAGACCGTCTGCACATGGCCCGTCCCAATCCCGACGAAATGCGCCTGCAGGCGTCCGTTGCCCCCGGTGAAGCGATCCTGGTACAGGAATCTTACGATCCCGGCTGGCACGCCTACTCCAACGGCAACCCCATCGCAATCGAAAAGGACCCCATCGGGTTCATGCTGCTGCACACCCAGCCGGGCGCGCAGAGCATCGTCCTGATTTTCGAACCGACGCTGGAAATTCGCGCCGGGCTCATTCTCTCGTGCTTGTCCGTGCTGATTGCCGCCGCGATGATAGCGTTCGGATACCGTCGCGCGTTAGCCACCCCAGCATCAGCAGCCAGCTAAGCAAGCTAATGCCTGCCATGCATCGTTGCTCCAAAGTGCCCGCATAGTGCAGCTCAATCCGGCTCTGCGCAACCGCGGCCGCGGCCAGTTTGATGAACCCGAACGAATCGGCCTCCACCGCGATCGGCTTCGAATCCTGCAGCGCCCGCCATCCCGGATCGTAGTTCACCGCGACCGCGACCGAGCCGCCATCTGGAGTGGCGCCAGTGATTTCCAAATCATCCGTTCCGCGCCATTTCGTTTCCATCAACCCAGCCAGACCATGAAAGGGTACACGGTAGACGTAATTATCGCCCTCTGCATAAACCTTCTCCAGCACGCCATCGAACTTGCGCGGAAAGCGGTAGTCCCGATAATGCTCACTGGACACCGGCCCGTGAACGGCAACATATTCCACGCCCATGGCAATCAACATTTCAACCGGCGTCTTCTCGTCGTTGCGAATGCGCAGCGACGCCTCCAGCGGCTTTCTGTTTCTCAATCCCGATTCAAACGTGCCGCCGATCTGCTGCAAGTCGAACCACGAATTCAACCGCAGGCGCGTCCCACCCGAAGCCAGTACCCGACCGCCAGGCTTCTGTTCCGCAATCCACCGGGCCATTCGAAATTCCGCAGTCTCTTCACGCTGCCCCGGCCTCCACTTATCCCAACCATGCATCACGTATTGTTGCGCCGGCCCGATTCCCATCAGCAGCATGATAGACGCGCAAGCCACCGCGCAGCCTTGTTTCACGGGGTCCCCGCCGATTAGAGCCATACGAAACCATTCACACAGCGCCAGAATCAGAAACAGTTCAAACTCGATCGCGTAGCGGTGCGATTCCGGCACCGTATCCACGCCCCCCGCGTAAAACCGCAGCGTGACCCAGCCAAAACCAAACGCGCATAATGTGACAAAGCTTCTGTAGAACCCGACCCGAAACCAATGCAGCGTGAAGCGCACCAACGCAAGAGCCAACAGGAATCCGCCGATAGTAACGAAGCCGTTTTCCAGACGATAGTTCACCGCGTCCCGCGGCCAGTTGAAAGCGATGGTGCGAATGAAGCCAGGCGTCAGCCAGAAACAAGCAAGCAGATACGCCAGGCCAGCGGCGGCAAACAGCCGCCGCAAATCGAGCCCTTGCAAACCAATCGCGCAAAGCGCGAAAGCAAGAAAGACAAACGCAAGCGCCAGCGCCGCAACCCAGTTCGTCAACGTGATCAGAGCGAGCATCATGGCAGCAACCGCCACTTGCCAGAATTGCCGCCCCTTGCCCGCCGCCCACAGCGCAATCACGGCCAGCGGCAGCAACGCCAAGCCCACGTTATGCGGGCCCTCGCCATACTTCACCAGCACCTGCCATCGCCAGGGAAGCTGAGTGATTCCGCGGTCCCGATGAATCTGTTCAAACAGCCCGTAAGACGGTGAAAATACGGTATACGCAAGAGCGGCAACCACAGCCCAAACGCGGCTCTTAGTGAAATATGCGGCGAGGAAGAAAACCGCCACCGGTCCCGCGCAAGTCAACGCCGAAGTAAAACTTCGATAAACGAGTTCGTGCGGAGCCCGCAAAATCCAAGTCCCCACTGCCACCGCATACGGCACCACCGGCAGGTAGAGAAACTGCGTCGGCAGCCCGCAATACGGAAACGGATTCCATCCCCAAGGATTCGGGTGCTCTGCAATGAATCGTGAAATCCCCGCGTAACCAAGCTCGATCGATTGCCGGTACGGCGATTCGCCTGACGAGAACAAGGGCCAGTTCAGCGCCAGGTTGATCGCAAGGATAAAGACGGCCGCCAGCAGATTCCTCACCGCACCCGCCAAATCACGAACAAAGCCAGCAGCGTAACCAATCGTCCGAACCAAATTTCCAGCGGCGTCTCAAAAACCAATCGGATATCATGATCCCCCGCCGGCGGGTCCAGCCGGATAAAACCAAGCGCCCCTCTCCGTACAAGAATAGCCGCGCCGTTCGAAAACGCGTGCCATCCGCCGTCGTACATCGTCTGCACCAGCAACGATTGCCCCGGCTCAATATGAGTCCGCACACGGATGACATCAGTGGACTCCCATACTATAAGCGGGTGCGAATCGGGCCCCTCTTCCAAGACCGCATAGTGAGCCTTCAATCCATCCGCGTCATCGTTAGCCACTATCGTCCGCAAGGCTTCCAGTGGCCCGGTATCCACCACGCGCGCCAGATCGGGAAAGCGCCGCGGCACACCATAGATTACGTCTCCCCACAGCGCGGGCAGCACGCCAGCAAACCTGCCATCTCCCACCACCGCGTCCACTCCCAAAAGCTGCATCCAAAGAACCGCCAACGCAGACTGTTCGCCGCGCAGAATCTGAAATTGAGCGGCTTTCAACAGCGGTTCCGCAGGTCCCGACTCCGCTTCGCCGCCCAACTGTTTCCGGTCGCCCCAGGCATTCAACCAGAACCGCGCCGGACCAGCCACCATCACCCGCGCGTCCGGCATGTTCCGCGAAATCCATTCCTGCAGTTTGTACCCGGCCCTATCTTTGAATTCGAGATCAGCCGGATACACGTGCCAGGCGCGCCGCAAATAAGCGCCGCTACCCGCGAGTAGGACACAAGCAATCGCCACAGCCACATACCGCCAACGCAAGCGCCGTAAACATTCCGCCGCAAGCAGAATCAAAAACAAATCCAACTCTGGAGCCAGGTGCATCGGCGCACCCGCAAGCTGAAATCCAAAGTAGTAATAACCGATCACGTTCAGGGCGAAGCCGAATGAAGCAGCGCTGAGAAAGAGCAAGTAAGCCAGATCCTCACGTCCGCGAAACTTCGCATTGGTAGCCAGCACAAAAGCAACGCAACAGAGCAGCGCGATCCACAGCGACCACGTAGTCCCTCCAGGTGACAGCCACTGTGTATTTCCGGCAGCCGTCTTCGCCATAGACGGCACCAGCCAGAACGCACTCAGTCCCCACGTAAGCGCAGCGATAGCCGCACCCCGTTTCCAGATCCGCCGGTCCAGATGAGTAATGTACAAACTCCAAGTCATCACCGGAAGCAATGCTACTAACATGGCCGCGCCGGTCAAACTATTCGCCGCGACAACCGCACCAGCCAGACACGCCAGCAACACATCCACGCGCTGAAACCGGATCAGCGCGCGCCACCAGAACCCCAATGCAAATGGCAACACCGCGAGGGATGCAATATGCGGACCGTCCCCATAGCGCATCATCGCGCCCAAACGCTGCGGCGTCCAAAGCCACGCATCGTTGCGCAATTCCGGGATAAACAGAAAACAAGGTGACACCAGCGCAGCGGCCGCGGCGCCAAACCACGCGGCCCAACGCGATCCGCTGAGCGTCGATATCAGAAAATAAACCGCCACGATCCCGAAGCAGTAAAACAAGGCCAGATACGTGTGATAAGCCCGCACCACCGGCACCCGGCTGACCTTCGAAATCGACACCGTGCCATACCGTACAGCGGGCGGGAACAGCGAATCGAATCGCGCCCCCGCATACCACAGGGGCTGCCATGAAGGATGCGGCCAGTGGTCGCTCAGAAACCTGGCATCGGAAATGATTGCGCCCTCCACCGACCCCCACTTATCGGTGAAACCCAGCTTAAACAATGGCTTTATCAAAACCGCTGCCAGCAGGAAAAGTAGCGCGCAGTCGGCGAGGCTGCGCTTCGTAATTGGAAACACGTACCCGTCATCATAGCCAAAAATTTGACGGTCCCCGTATTGGTCCGCTATCCTGGTAGTTTCTTGGTAGAGGCGCGGCGGTCATAAGTAGTTGGATGCGCACTCCGGGTAGCTCCGGGCATCCAGCAAAAGGGGCCGGTACGATTCCCGCCGAAATCGAAACTGGAAGCTGCTCCGGTTTGGATTGGGGGGCATTGGATAACACCAGCCCACTGTCATCCAGATCCAATTGGGGATCGGGTGGAGCGCTATCGGGACAGTGGCTGCACCCAGCCGCTCATCCTTCCTGCCTCCGTTCCATCCACGTATTTTTAGGCGGCTTCCTATGAACGTTTTCGAACTCACGCGCGCACTCGTCGATATCGAATCCATAACGGAGAACGAAGAAGGCGTCGGCAATTACCTATTCGATCATCTCTCGGTTCTGACGCAGAGCCACGGCGGCAGCATTGAAAAAATGCCCGTCACTGAAAACCGGTTCAACGTCTTTGCCCGTTGGGGAGAACCCATTGTCACGCTATCTACCCACATCGACACCGTGCCGCCGTTCTTCCCCTCACGCGAAGACGACGATTACATATGGGGCCGCGGCGCATGCGACACCAAGGGCATCATCGCGTCCATGATCACCGCAATCGGCGAGCTGCTGGCAGAAGGCACGCGCGATTTCGGCCTGCTGTTCGTGGTGGGCGAGGAGCGCAACAGCGTCGGCGCATACACCGCGGCGAAGACTCCGCGCGGATCGCGCTTCCTGATCAATGGCGAACCCACTGAGAACCGCCTGGCCCTAGGATCAAAAGGCGCGCTGCGATATGAAGTAGTTGCCAAGGGCCGCATGGCCCATTCCGCGTATCCCGAACTGGGCGAATCCGCCATCAATAAACTCCTCGACGCGTTGAACAACATTCGTGCGATCAAGCTGCCAACCGATCCCGTGCTTGGCCCCAGCACGTTGAACATTGGAACCATCTCCGGCGGGCGGGCTCCCAACGTAATTCCAGATGCCGCCCGGGCGGAACTATTCATCCGCCTGGTGGAAGACGGCGATACAACACGAAGAGCAGTCGCGGATGCGGCCGGCAGTCTGGTGGAAGCGCGTGAAGTGCTCTGCATCCCGGCGCTGCGGCTAGGCTCTCTGCCGGGCTTCGAAACATCGGTGATGTCATACACGACAGACATTCCGGCGTTCGGCGGCGCCTGGGGCAAGCCGTATTTACTGGGTCCCGGCACCATTCACGTAGCGCATACCAGCGAAGAGCGCATCCCAAAGCGCGAGATTATTGAGGCGATACAAATCTACAAGAAGATGATTCGTCACCTGCAAACCGCATGAGACAAGATATGGAAAAAAAGATAGAAGTCGGAGTACTCGGCGCCACCGGAATGGTGGGCCAGCATTTTGTGAAGTTTCTTCAGAATCACCCATGGTTCGACCTGACATGGGTCGGCGCGAGCGACCGCTCCGCCGGAAAGAAGTATGCCGAAGCGACAAGCTGGCGGCTCGACGGCGGCATGCCCGCGGGAGTAGCCGGGTTGAAGGTACAGGAATGCAAACCAGGCAATGCGCCGAAGCTGGTCTTTTCCGCAACTGATGCTTCCGTCGCTACGGAGATCGAACAAGCGTTCGCCTCAGCAGGACACGTAGTTGTTTCCAACTCGCGCAATCACCGCATGGAGCAGGACGTTCCACTGCTGATTCCAGAGATCAACGGTGAACACCTGAAGTTGATTGCGCGCCAACGAAAAGAGCGCGGTTGGCCGGGGCAAATCGTCACCAATCCAAACTGCTCCACGATCGTGCTGGCAATGGCGCTGGCGCCCATGAAGCAGTTTGGAATTGAGCGCGTGGTCGTCGCCACCATGCAGGCCATCTCCGGCGCAGGCTATCCCGGCGTAGCATCCATGGACATCACCGCCAACGTAATTCCGTTCATCGGCGGCGAAGAAGAAAAGATGGAGCAGGAGACACAGAAGATTCTGGGCGACTTCCGGGCCGGGGCGGTGGAATCGTTAGCAGCCAAAGTCAGCGCACACTGCAATCGCGTTCCGGTGGTAGATGGGCACATGGCCGCGGTCTCAGTAGAGTTCAAAAACAAGCCGTCGCTCGCGGATCTGCGCAACGCCGTCGAGACGTTCACCGGCCTGCCCCAGCAGCGCAATCTACCAAGCGCGCCGCCCCGGCCGCTTATCTACATGGAGCAGCAGGATCGTCCGCAACCCCGCCGCGATGCCGGAAGAGAAAACGGCATGGCTGTATTTATGGGACGCCTGCGCCAGTGCCCTGTGTTCGACTATAAGTTCCTGGCCTGTGGTCACAACACGGTTCGTGGAGCAGCGGGAGCGGCAGTGCTCAACGCCGAACTGATGCAGTCGGAAGGACTACTCGACTAATGATCGTCATGAAGTTTGGCGGCTCCTCGCTTGAGTCCGCCGTTGCCATCAAACGCGTAGTTGGCATTGTCACGGACCGTCTCGCGCAGAAGCCGGTGGTCGTCGTGTCGGCCATGGGCAAGACCACGAACAAGCTGCTCGCCATCGCGAAAGAAGCGGCGTCCGGCAATCGGCAGGGGGCGCTCGAATTGCTCTCTGCACTGCGCACATATCATCTTGCGGAAGCGGGCCCTGTCGCGGTTGTCGACAGTTTGTTCGGAGACCTGGAAGAATTGGTCAAGGGCCTCTCAGTGATGCAGGAGCTAACTCCGCGAACCATAGACGCAATCTCCAGCTACGGCGAGCGGCTCTCCAGCGCAATTCTGACACTTGCTTTCCAGAGTGCAGGTACGCCGGCAGTAAACATAGATTCGCGTAAGGTTATCGTCACCGATCGCCGTCACACGCAAGCAGCGCCCTTGCTGCAGGAATCCTACGCGCGTCTCGCCGCCACCGTTACGGGCCAAGCTGAAACGCATGTCGTGGTGATGGGTGGCTTCATCGGGGCAACGGAAGATGGCATCACCAGCACGCTCGGCCGGGGTGGCTCAGACTTCTCAGCCGCCATTATCGGCGCGGGCATCGGCGCCAGCGAGATTCAAATCTGGACCGATGTGGACGGAATGCTAACGGCTGATCCAACAATCCTCCCAGGCGGTCATCGCGTAAAGACAATCTCGTTTGCAGAGGCCGCGGAGCTCGCCTATTTCGGGGCTAAAGTATTGCACCCCGCCACCGTAATGCCGGCTATTGAGAAGAACATTCCGGTGCTGATCTTGAATTCCCGCCGGCCCGAGGCGGAAGGAACGCGCATCGTTAAGGATGCGGTGACTTGCACGAATTCGGCAAAATCGATTGCCTGCAAGAAGAACATCACTTTGATGAACATCCATTCCAGCAGGATGTTTATGGCGCACGGCTTTCTGCGCCGTATCTTCGAAGTGTTCGACCGGCACGAGACGGCAGTGGATATGGTGGCGACATCGGAGGTAAGCGTCTCCCTCACCATTGACAGCGCGTCGAAGCTGACTGAAATCCGGACAGAGCTGGAGCAGTTTTCAGAAGTATCGGTGGAGGAAAATCAGGCAATCGTATGCCTGGTTGGCGATAACATTCGCTACACACCGGGAGTTGCCAGCCGCGCGTTCCATGCGCTGGAGAAGATCAATATCCGGATGATTTCGCAAGGCGCGTCGCTATTGAATCTGAGTGTTGTAGTAGCGCAGGACGACCTGCGCACGGCTGTGGAGCAACTGCATATCGAATTCTTCAGCAAGCTCGATCCAGAGGTGTTCGACTAACATGAAAATTGCGCTGGTTGGCTACGGCAAGATGGGAAAGCTGATTGAGCAGCTCGCGCCGGAATACGGCTGCGAAGTAGCGTTGAAGCTGGACGAGTTCAACAACGCGGGCTTCGCGGGATTAACACCACAGAATTTCGCCGGCATCCCGGTAGCGATTGAATTTTCCGTTCCGTCGGCAACGGTTGAGAATGTGGAACGTCTGGCAGCGTTGGGCGTCAATGTGGTTGTGGGCACCACAGGCTGGCTGGACGAACTGCCGCGAGTCACGGCGGCGGTCGACAAGAATGGCACGGCACTCGTCTGGAGCCCCAACTATTCGGTAGGTGTGAATGTGTTCTTCCGCTTAGCGGCGGAGGCGGCGAAACTACTCAGCGATCAGCCCGAGTACGGATCATGGGCCTGGGAAATTCATCACAACACCAAGAAAGACGCTCCGTCCGGTACGCTATTGAAGCTAGTGGATGAGATGAAGAAGAGCGGCTATGCGCGGAACATCGACGTCAGTTCCAACCGCGCCGGGGCGCACCCGGGCACGCATGAGATCGGCTTCGATTCCGGCGCGGACACCATCACCATGCGCCATACGGCCAGAAGCCGCGAGGGCTTCGCGCGCGGAGCCTTGAAAGCGGCACAATGGATTGCAGGAAAGAAGGGCGTACACGAATTCGGCGAAGTTTTGTTTAAATAGGAAACTTATGTTCACAGGATGCGGTACCGCATTAGTCACACCGTTTCAAAAGGACCTGTCGCTCGATGAGCCCGCACTGCGCGTACTCGTAAGACGGCAGATCGATGCGGGCATCAACTTCCTGGTGCCCTGCGGAACCACGGGCGAAAGCCCCACGCTGACGCGCAAGGAACACCTGCGGGTTGTGGAGATCACTCTCGAAGAAGCCAACGGCAAAGTGCCGGTGCTGGCAGGCGCGGGTGGATACAACACGGCCGAAGTCATCGAACTCGCGCGCGAGATTCAACACCTGGGCGCCGAAGGCATTCTCTCGGTCACGCCGTATTACAACAAGCCGACGCAGGAAGGGTTGTACCAACACTACAAAGCCATCGCGGCGGCGGTCAGCTTGCCGATCGTTGTTTATAGTGTGCAGGGCCGCACAGGAGTGAACGTAGAACCCGCCACGCTGAAGCGCCTGGCGGAGATCGAAACTATCGTAGGCGTAAAGGAAGCGTCCGGCAACATCTCCCAAATGGCTGCGGTCATTCAGCAGGCGCCGGCATCGTTCAATGTACTGTCCGGTGATGACGCCATTACGCTGCCCCTGCTGGCGCTAGGCGGACGTGGACTCATCTCCGTAGCCTCCAACCTGATCCCGGCGGAAATGACTGCGCTAACCCAGGCCGGCATGCGCGATGACTACAAATCAGCCCGCGAACTGCAGCGCCGGTATCTCCCGTTAATGGACGTGAACTTCATCGAATCGAATCCGGGCCCGGTTAAATATGGCTTGGCGTTGATGGGACTGCTGGAACCCGTTTGGAGACTGCCGCTGGTACCGCCGCAACCCGCCAGCCAAGCACGAATCGAACAGGTGTTGACAAGCGCCGGGGTCATCAAGCAACGTAGTGAGAATGCTGCAAGATAAAATTGAGGCTCTCTTCGATGAGAAGCCCGGCGCCTACACGGAAGAACATTTTCGCCTGTTCCAGAATTTCAAAGATGAACTAAACGCCGGCATTGCCCGCGCCGCCGAACCGGACGCCGCAAGCAAGAGTGGCTGGCGCGTAAACGGCTGGGTGAAGAAAGGCATCCTGCTCGGCTTCCGGATGGGAACGGTGATAGACATGTCTCTAGACACGTCGCGGCTTCCGTTCTTCGACAAGGCAACGTATCCCGTGAAGCGCCTGGATGCAAGCAGCGGAGTGCGCATAGTTCCCGGCGGTTCCAGCATTCGTGATGGCGTGTTCCTAGGCAAAGGCGTCACCTGCATGCCGCCGATGTACATCAACGTTGGTGCGTATGTGGGCGACGGCACCATGGTGGATTCCCATGCGCTGGTTGGAAGTTGCGCGCAGATCGGCGCGCGCTGCCACATCTCGGCCGCATCGCAAATTGGCGGCGTGCTGGAACCGGTGGGAGCACTCCCGGTGATTGTGGAAGAAGACGTTCTCATCGGTGGAAACTGCGGCGTGTACGAAGGCACGGTTGTGAAACGGCGCGCGGTGCTTGGCACCGGGACCATTCTCAATCGATCCACGCCTGTGTACGATTTGGTTCGGGAGCAGATCTATGCCGCGACTGACGATGAGCCGCTCGTCATTCCGGAAGACGCTGTTGTGGTCGCAGGTTCGCGGGCAGTAACGCGGGGCAAGGGCAAGGAATGGGGAATCTCGCTATACACTCCGGTCATTGTGAAGTATAGAGATTCCAAGACCGACGCCAAGATTCAACTCGAAGATCTTCTGCGGTAGCGGCTCATGGGCGCGCGGATCGCGGCAAGAATTCTGCTGTTCGCCTACATCGCGTGTGTAGGCTACCCGATCCGCTATCACGTAGCCGCAAGCGACCTGGATGGGGCTTGGGCCGTCGGGCTTAATTACGCACAGACACACGGATTCGTGCATGGACGCGACGTCGTCTTCACCTACGGTCCGCTCTCGTATCTGATTCTGCCGATGGCGATGGGATCGAACCTCGGCCTGGGAATTCTCTTTCAGCTCTTTTTCTGGGCGGCGTTCATCGCGCTTACTGCCTGGATCGCGTTTGTCCGGAAAGTGCCGCTGGTCAACCTGCTCATCTTCGCCATCTGCCTCTACCCAGGCACGCGGCTCTTCTGGAGTTTTGGTTATGCGGGTCCGGATTTCTTCCTCAGCTTTCTGGTATTGCTTCTCATCGCCGCCACCGCAGTCACTCCACGCTGGTACATCTTTTGGATTCCGGCGATCCTGTTATCGGCGCTTCTGTTGCTTGTGAAGCTAAGCTCCGGGATCTCTGCGATCAGCGCCGTGGCGGCGTTCCCGATAGCGATGTTTCTGTTGGACCGCCACAAGGCAATTCCACTGCTTACCTCAGTAATCGTGGGTGTCCCAACGTTCTTCATCGCCGGATACTTGCTCTATCATCCATCCTTCCACGATCTATTGGTGTATCTGAAGGCCGGCTTCGAAACCTCCGCTGGACACAGCACCGCCATGAGCCTCGCGGGCGAAACCGGCACACTACTCACGGCGCTCGCCATTCTCGCCGGCTTCGTTCTGTTGAGTGCTGTACTCTACTTCGCCAGGCAACCGGCGTTCGCCATTGCGATCGCCTGCTTCGGTCCGCTCTTCCTCGAATTCAAGCACTCCTTCATTCGCGAACCAGGCCACATCGAGATCCTCTTCTCCTTCGTTCCACTGGCGCTGCTCACGATTATGCTCTTCGCCGATTTGAAGATTCCGGTTCAGGCCGCCGCCCTTCTAATCGTAAGCATATGGCTCACCCGCGAAGCGCCTCTCTATCGATGGACCGAAATGCCCAATGCGCCTGTCCAAAAAATGCATGCGTTCACAAAGCTGTTCGATTACGCCGGGCTTCACAGGTTCCTGGAACAAGCCTCCGCACAGAGTCTGCAATCTAAACGCTTGCCTGACGTACTCTTGAGCCGTATATCCAATCATTCGATAACCATCATGCCGTCCCAATGTGCTTACGGCGCGGCGAATCCAATCCGTTACATTCCTCTGCGCACGTTGCAAAGCGATCAGGCTTACACCACGTATCTGGACCGTTGGACCGCCGAAATGTTCGAAGGCGCGCCCGCACCGGACTTTGTTCTCTTTGAATGGGACGCCATTGATGGACGGCACCCCCTGTTGGACATTCCGCAAACGGCTGTGGCTCTTTATCGAAACTATGAATGGGATTCAACGTACGGCGCGACAGTGCTACTTCGCAAACGCTCCGCTCCGCTTGATGCAACCCTGCGTCTGGTACAAACCGCCGACGTACAGATTGGCGAACCTGTGCAGCTTCGCGAAAGCAACCATCCGCTGATCGTGCGCGTCATGCTGAAATTCAACTTTCCGGGGCGGCTCCGTGATTTCTTCTTTCGCATTCCCGAGGTCCGGGGCATTCTCGCATCGGAGGGAACCCGGTTCATCACCGCCCGCGTTCCTCCGCTAGTTCTGCCCGGAGGAGTTCCGGTCAATCTTCTTCCGGTCGATTTGAATGAACTCGTGCCGCTGTTTCGAGACAATACTCTGAACGAACCGATGACTTCGCTGGTTCTGTCAGGTGGAGGGGCAGTTGCGTTCTCCAGCCCCACACGCGTTGAGGTCTACGAAGCCCCTGGAATCTCGCTCAACTTCAAAACGCCTGGAATTCCGGACCTCGCGAAGCTAACTGCCCTAGGTGTTCTGGATGACTGCCGGGTGGAGATGCTCAACAATTCGGGGGTGATTGGAATCTCGGAGCGTGAGGTGGTAGAAGTGAACGACGCGGCGGGATACCTGGAAGTGCGAGGCTGGGCGGTGAATGTTTCGACAGTCTACGTACAACTAGATGGCAAGATTTATCCCGCAACATACGGCCTGCCACGCCAGGATATTTCCATCTTGTACCGCACACCGGAATCGGCAAAATCCGGCTTCACTTGGGCGTATCCATCATGGAAACTTGGCTCCAGCGTACATGAGTTATCTTTGAAGATGCCCGCGCCCAATGGTTCGGGATTTTACGACATGGCAAGAAAGTTGCGATTCCGGATCGTCCATTGAAGCACCGCCCGTGGATAGTCGCATTCCTGGCGACGGCACTTGTCTTCGCCTGGCAGGTAAGTACGGTTCACTTCAACTATGCGGGCAATTGGACGGGCCTGTTCTGTACCGGAGCCAGCTTGCCGGCGCCACCGGAATTGGACCCGGGCACGAGGCGGTCCGTTCATCCCATCGGATACGACGGCCAGATGTACCGCTATATCGCGCATGATCCGTTCTTCCGCATGGGCTATGCCCAAAATGTGGACGATGCGAGATTGCGTTATAGCCGGATTCTTGTTCCCTTGGCTGCTTACGCCCTCGCCGGCGGCAGGCAATCCATCATCGACTACAGCTTCGTTCTGGTGATTCTGCTCTCGGTCTTCGCAGGCTGCTATTGGTCGAGTTCCTATTCCCTCCTCCATCGCAGAAGTGCCTGGTGGGGAATGGTGTTTCTGTTGGCGCCGGCAACCATAACTTCGATCGATCGAATGCTGGTGGACGGAACGTTGGCCGCGCTTTTCGCCGGGTTTCTGCTCTTCGCCGAACGCCGGGACTGGCGCCGCCTGCTCGCGGTCTGCACGCTGGCGGCGCTAACCAGAGACACCGGCATCTTCCTGGCGGCTGCGGTTGTTCTGGCGGCGCTACCGGTACGGGATTTCAGGCGGGCAGCGTTATTCGGTGCGTCCCTTCTGCCTGCGGCTGCCTGGGCCGTCTTCGTGTCAAACCACACGCAGCGTTCCACTGCGTATCAAATCGCAACCTACCCGTTAATTGGCCATGCGCAACGGCTATTGGTTTTCCGGCGCGACCCGGAACTTTGGAAACAGTCCATCTTGCAAGCCACCGATGTCATTGCGTTGGCGGGGCTGTTGGTTTGCCTGGGTCTCGCCGTCTATTGGATACTTCCCGAACGGGTGCGGGAGATACAGCTATGTGTGGGTTTGTTTGTGATCCTGGGACTGGTGTTGGGTTCGCCGTCACATTTGATCGATCCTTACGGCTACGCCCGGCCCGTCTCGCCACTGTTGCTTTTCCTTATGCTTCGCCAATCTGCTGTTCCGTTGACATTGACGCTCGCCGTTAGCCTCAACCTGGTCAGCCAGGTTGCCGGAGTGGCTAAGGGGCTGTTCCGATAATCGCCGCCAATGTTTCCCGGGCGGCGGCCTGCCAGGTAAACTCAGCCGCGCGTTGGCGGCCCGCGCCGCGCAGGGAAGGATCGGAAGTAATCATCTTCATCGCCTGCAGCATTCCAGCGTCGTCATGCGGTTCAAACAGTATGGCCAAAGAATGCACAATGCTGCGGAGAGGTTCAATGGAAGACGATGCCAGCGGAACGCCCGCCGCCATTGCTTCCAGTACCGGCATCCCGAATCCCTCGAAGGTCGACGGATATATAAAGGCAGATGCGCCGCGGAACAGGGCATACAAATCTTCTCGCGGAATCCAACCCGTTAGCCGGACATGTTCATCCGCTAGCTTCTCGAGCAGGTCTGCGTGAAATCCCCGCAGACCTGCTATTACCAGCCGGAATTCGGGGCGGTTCTTGCGAAATTCGGCGAAGACACGGATCAACCGCTCGAGATTTTTGTGCGGGTGAAGGGTGGAGACGCAGAGCAGATATGGGTCGTCTGGATCGGGGTCGTTCTGAATCTCGAAGAACTCGCGTTCTACGCCGTGCGGGGCAACCCGGATCTTAGATTCAGGCAGTTTATAGAAGCGCATCAGGTCCTGTTTCGTTGCCTCTGAAACAGCCACCAGCATAGCCGACCGGTTAGCTGCGGCGTAGAGGAACATGTCCCAAAATGGCAGCTCGAACCAGCGGAAATGTTCGGGATGCCGCTTGTGTTGCAGGTCGTGAAAAACGGTAACGGACGGGCACGGGCAAAAGACCGGCGCGGTGAAGCCGGCGTTGAAGAGCCGGTCCAGCTTCAGCCGGCGTGCGGCCAGCGGCAGCCCAGTCTGCTCCCAGATCAACCGGCCCGGACGAAATACCGCATTGACGGGCTGGGGCAAGTGCTGGAAATTCGGCGCATCCGGAACCAGGTCCGCTCCCGTTTCGCGGTTGGTGAAAACGAAGTACTGATTCTCGCGGTCGATTCCGGCGAGAGCTTGCAGTAGATTACGCAGATAGATCTCGGTTCCGCCCACTCCGCCCGGGATCAGGTACAGCGCGTTGACGCCGATTCGGAGGGGGGCCATTAGTGCTGCTTTTTGGCCATCGCCAAACCGTTGATCGCAACCTGATTCAGCGGGTTGATCGAGATGGCCCGCTGGAACTCGGCGGCGGCTTCTGAAAAGTTACCGGTGGTGAGGTAGTCGTTACCGCGGTAGACGAAGATCATCTCGAACTTGGGGTCGAGCTCCTCCGCCGTTGCCAGCGCGTCTAGCGATTCCGGCACGCGGCCCTGCTTGCCGTACATCATGCCAATGAGCGAATACACGTGTGCGGAAGGGATCATCCGGGCGGCCTGCTTTAGCCGTCCGATGGCCGCGTCTGTCTTAAGTGCGCAGTCTTCGGCCAGCGCCCAATCGACCAGCAGGCTCTGATCGACCGGCTCAAGCTTCGATACCATCTCATAGTTCTGCATGGCTGCCTGGCATTGCCCGGTTTGCATCTGCGCATAGGCAAGTTGGAAATGCGGACGAGCCTTGTCCGGCGACTTGTTCACCGCATCCTGCCACAGTGCGGCCGGGTTGCCCCATAGCTCATTCCTCTGATAGGTTAACATACCGGCGGCGGCCAGCACGGCAGCCAGCGTGGCGACCATTGCGCCGCGGCTCACTTTCCACCTGCGCAAAAACTCTACCGTGATCAGCAGCAGGCAGATGAACGGAAGGTACACCCGGTGTTCCACCAACACGTCTTGGATGGGCACCACCGACGAGGTGGGCGCCAGTAGAATCAGGAAGCCGAAGAAGCCGTACGATGCTAGCGGATACTCCTTGCGGTATTTCCAGGCCAGCGCGACCAACGCCAGCAGGCCGATGAGATAGCCGATTGCGCCCTGGTCGAGGATGGTTCTCGAGATCGGGAAATCGTGATCGATGTTCAGACCCACCGGCAGCACGTACATCCTTAGATAGACCCAGATGGAACGGAACTGCGTGAACAGATACTGATACCACGTCAGATTCTTCAACTGGAATCCGGCCGAGCTTGAGTTCTTCAGCACCGTGACGACGGCAGCCATACCCAGAACAGCGCCGGCCGCGATGGGAGCGTACAGCTTCCAATTCCGTTTCATGCCTTCGCGATTCCAGTAGTAGTCCGTCAGAAGCAGCAGCACCGGCAGAACGACGGTATGCTCTTTCGTCAAAACGGCGAGCCCAAATAATACGAGGATAGCGATGACCGCCGGGACTGAGATGGCGGCGCTCGTGCGATAGAGAAACACTGCCAACGCGCCGAGGAAGAACAGGATGCTCATCGCTTCCGAGCGGCTGGCTACATACGCCACCGACTCGGTCTGAATAGGATGCAGGAGGAACAGCGCGCCGGCGAAGATGGCGAGCACCTCGCGCATCCATCCGGACTCGCCGGCCATCGCCAGAAACTTGCGGACTATTAGATATGCCAAGACCGAGTTAACGACGTGCAGCATCACGTTGAACCAGTGATATGCGTAAGGCTCGATTCCAGAAGACTGGTAGTTTATCCAATAACTGGCCATCAACAGCGGCCGGACGTTCGCCCAGAACGCCAGCGGCTTATCCAGATAAGTTGGATTCATGAACGGCAGGTATACATCGTCGTAGACGAACGGCCCGCTCAGCGCCGGGCCGTAGACTTCAAATGCAATCAGAAAGGCGGCCAGAAAGCCCAGCGCGTAATGCCACCACTTGGGATTATTACTTGTCTTCATGCGCCGAATACAACCGATACTCCAGTATGGCAAGCCGCTGCGCGAGGTCTGTGTTGGCGTCCTTCAAATCTGAGATGCGGACAGAAAAACGGTAGAAGACCACCAGAAAGACCCAGGACGCGACGAGGATCAGTGCCAGCGGCGGGTAAGAAATGCCCATGTGGGCGGAAAGCCAATCGAGCAGCGAACTGCTGCGGGAGAGAATCAGCAGCGTAGCGGCGGCAGTGAGCCAACTGACCGAGTACTCCACACGGATGTGCGCGCGGCGCACGGAAAGCAATACCATGGCCATCAACGCGATGCTGAAGATGGCCATTACGTCTAAGAGCCTGTCCATGATTTACCTCCTTCGCGGCCCATCGTACTTCAATATATTCACGAACACTCCCAGCAGAACGTGGACGATGTAGGACACCGATTTCATCGCCGTAATCGAACTTCGACCGGCTTTCCGGGGCCGGATATGGCAGGGCACCTCTTCAAACCGGAACGCCTTGCGCTTCAACACGACCAGTGCTTCGATCTCTGGATATTCCAGCGGGAAGCTCTTGCTGAAGACGGCCAGCGCCTCGCGATTCACTCCGACGAAACCAGACGTTGGGTCGGAAACCCATTTTCCCAAGATGGGCCGCAACACCAACCGGAAGAGCATGATGCCCGCGCCGCGAACAGGGCTGGTGAACTTTCCGCCTTGCACCAGGTAGCGGGACCCGATCACCATCTGGCAGCCGGTCTGCTTCAATTTCGCCAGGATGCCCGGGATGTCGTGCGGGTCGTGCTGACCATCGCCGTCTACGCGGATCACGAATTCGTAGCCCAGTTCGAAGGCCAGTTTGTAGCCCGCTTGCACGCAGCCGCCGAGACCCAGGTGGGTGGGAAGCGCCAGGACGCGGGCTCCGGCGCCGCGGGCAGACGCGGCTGTGGCATCCCCGGAAGAGTCGTCGATCACCAGCACAGGGACGCCGGGAAGCACTGCATTCACTTCGGCCACAACCGAACCCACCGCACCTTCTTCGTTGAACGCCGGGATGATGATCAGCAGGTTCGGGGCGGTGCTCATAGAGATGCTACCTGTTTAGAGGAGATGGAATGGGCTTGCAGCAGGCCGCGGAACCCGGCCACGGTCAAGCGGGCCGTCTTCCGGATTTTGCGGCGTTGGCGAAGTAACTCCGGCAAGCGCACCAGCGCCGCGGCGTGGGCCTTGGCTACGAACCAGATCAATGCTAATCCGCTGCCGCCTTGCCGGTATTCGGCGGCTGCGCCTCTGCCTGCGAACATCACCGCTACGTGCCAGAAATAGCGGACGGCCGCGTAGACCGGCGCGGTCAGCAACATGCCTGCCGGGAAGTTTTTGATCACAGTGAACAGCCGATTACGTTCCACGTAATAGGCCTTCAACGACGAAACCCGGCCGGCCGAGTGCGAATAGCGATGATCCACGATCGCCTCCGGCACGTAGAGGCATTTCCATCCCGCCCATGAGGCGCGTAACCCGAGGTCGGTATCTTCGCAGTAGAGGAAGAAGCTATCATCGAACAGGCCGATCTCTTCCAGCATTTTGCGGCGGTACAAGGCTGCCGAGCCGCTAGGGAGAAGCACTTCCTCCAGACGGTCATACTGCGCGGGATCGCGCAGATGGCCGCGCTGCCTGCTGCTGCCGTCGCCTGCGATCAACATGCCGGCGGAATCCAACTTTCCGCTGGAGAAGAGGCGCACTTTCGAGGCGCACATTCCTACGTCCGGCCTACCCTCAACTGCCGCCATCAGCGACGCTAACCAGTTTGGGTCCGCTACGGCATCGTCGTTCAAGGTCGCCAGGAATTCCGAGCTAGACAGGTGAAATGCCTGATTGATAGCGCCTCCGAAGCCAACGTTCACGGTGTTCTCGATGACCCTCGCCCGCGCTCCGGCTGCTTTGCGGCGGCGCACCAGTTGCTGCCCGCTATTATCGACAATGATGACGTCGAAGTCGCGACGGGACTGCTCTTCCAGCGAACGGACGCAATCGACAAGAGTATCGTCCGCCGTCAGAGTCGGTATGACGACGGTAACGCAGGGGGCAAGCAAGTCTAAAGTTTACCTTGTCTTCCCGCCGGTATTCTCGTACCACTTCAGGTTCGTGGTGGCGGACCCGATGCACACAATGTCGATCTTACCGTCGCCGTTAAGATCGCCGGTGGCGCAGGCTGCCGCGGCCATTCCGCCCGAGTCCAAAGTCGACCGGGTCCAGGTCTTCCCTTTTGGATCTTCGGAGTTATAGATGTAGACGCTGCGACCGGTACCGCGATATCCGGCTATAATTTCATCGCGGCCATCGCCGTTGAGGTCGGCGGTGGCGATGGTGTGACCGTCTACCAGAGTCTTATCGATCACCTGGCGCTCGAACTTGTCCTTGGATCGTTCATGATAGACCACCACCTGATTGCCGTGCCAGGGCTCGACCGCCGCCAGGAACCGCTTGCCTTTGAGAGTGCCAACGGCTATGTCGCTCGACCCGCCCTGCGGCCAGGGAGCGGGGTCACCCTTGGAGATTTCGGTTCGAGTCCAGGCGCCGTTCTTTTCCAGATGGTAGCGGTGGATGCCCACAAAGCTGGCAGTCAGGATGTCTTCCGCCTTGCCGCCTTTCGACCACTTGGATATGAAGATGCCGTGGACCACCCCTTGGTTGGCATCGCTGACGAGTTGGCGCTTCCATTCACCCGGGCGGTAGTAGACGAGCGGGGTGTTGTCGCGGTAGTCGGGCTTTTCGGCTTTTGCCCCGGTTAGCGCTGCGTTTACCAATACCTTCTTGCCGCTGCCGTCGATGTCCGCCCAGCGCAGGCGGTGCGAGGTGGTTAAGCGGTCAATCTCCTTGACTGTCCAGGGTTGGCGCGGGTCGCCGTTGTGGACTAGGACGGACAAAATGCCGATGCTGTTCTTGGCTTCATTGGCGAATTCAGTGGCCAGGACCAATTCCGGGATGCCGTCGCCATCGGTGTCCCAAGCGGCTACGTTGATCATCCGATTGAGATTGCCGGCGATGACGTGGCGTTCCCAGGTGGGGTTTTCGAACCAGACCAGTTCCTTCATTCCGCTGGCCAGAGCGATGAGGTCGGGTTTGCCATCATGGTTCATATCCGCGATTACCACCTGATAGCCGCCCTTGAGGTCGGTGGCTAAGGTGTGCTCGACGAAAGACGAGCCGGCGCCCGCGGCGTGGCAGGCGGAGAGGATGAGTAGAGCCGATGTGAGTCGCACAGACTACAATCATGTAAAAGAGGCTCAACAATGGCAAGGTTTTTCTTTTTGGCAGTGCTGGCTAGCGGGGTGGTTTTTGCGGAATCGCATCTGTCGAACATTACGCAACTGACGTCTGGAGGGCAGAATGCGGAAGCTTATTGGGCTCCGGATGGGGAGCGGCTGATCTTCCAATCGACACGCGGGGACCTGCAGTGCGATCAGATTTTCGTGATGAATGCCGACGGGACGGATCAACATATGGTTTCGACCGGGAAGGGCCGGACCACTTGCGGGTACTTTTTGGCGGATGGCAAACATATTGTCTACGCATCGACACATGAGGCGGACCCGGCGTGCCCGCCGGCGGCTGACCGGAGCAAGGGTTATGTTTGGGCGGTGTATCCGGGGTATGACATCTACCTGGCCACCGATGCGGGGAAGATTGAGAAGAAGCTGACGGATTCGCCAGGGTATGACGCGGAAGCTACGGTGAACTGGAAGACCGGGCGGATCGCTTACACATCAATGGCGTCGGGCGATTTGGACCTTTGGACCATGAAGTCGGACGGGTCGGACAAGAAGCAGGTTACGAAGAGTGAAGGGTATGACGGCGGGTCGTTTTTCTCGCCGAATGGGAAGAAGTTGGTCTGGCGGGCGAATCATCCGGGTACGCCTGAGGGGTTGAAGAAGTATAAGGACTTGCTGGCTGACAACCTGACTACTCCGATGAAGATGGAGATTATGGTTGGCAATGCGGACGGGAAGAACGTGGCGCAGTTGACCAGTTTTGGATGCGCCAGTTTTGCGCCGGTGTTTACGCCGGATGGGAAGAAGATTCTATTTGCATCGAACAAGAATAGTTGCGATGGGCGGAAGTTCGAGTTGTTTATGATGAACGCGGACGGGTCCGGGTTGGAGCAGGTTACTGACTTTGGAGGGTTCACGTCGTTCCCGGAGTTTTCCCCGGACGGGAAGAGACTGGTGTTCTGCTCGGATAAGGACGCGAAACAGCGCTACGAGTTCAATATTTTCACGGCGGACTGGAAGTAGCGTTCAATTGCAGATTCACACGGCGCCCGGTATGGGACGATATCGCACTATTTACTCAACTCAGCGGCAGTTGGCTGCGCGGTTGACGAGAGCGACGGACGAGATCTTGAGCGCGATGCCGAAATTGCGTGGAAATTGCGATCAGATACTCAACACCGGGCATTGCGCTTCGCGGATGATGGAGTAGGAGTGGGTTCTGAGCCGCCCCAGTCCATGATGCTGACTGCGACCGATCACAAGCAGACCGGCCGAGTGCTGCGTTGCGGCAGCGCTGACCATGGCCGCGATACCGCTTCCGGCTTCTACGCAGACCTGTGCTTTAATTTGCAGATTCGCGCACACCGCTTGCAGCCGTTCGCGCGCGTCCTTGATGAGATAGCTTCGTAGTTCGGAATCGGCGAACCGTGACGGGCCCGCGTCCGCCGACGGCACGACGTGAATGACCGTCAGGTCCGCGACGTTCTCTTCAGCGAGGTTGGCGGCCACTTTGAGAACCGCTTCATTCTCAGGCCCCAGATCCACGGCGCAGGCGATATGATCCATCCGGATGGCTTCCGGAAGCGGCGGTTCCCGCATATGCGCGCCCGTCCAAACCGGGCAGCCGGCGTCATGCAACACCTTTGCCGTCACCGACCCTAGAATGAACCGGCGAAAGCCCCCGTAGCCGTGCGTAGGCATCATGATCAGGTCGACGTTCCCGCGGTGGGCCATTTCAACAATCACGCGAGCCGGCTCACCGATTTCCAGACGCCGCTCTACCTTAAGCGGTTTTAGCTCTGCTTCGAGGTAGGGCTCCAGAACCTTCCGCAAGGCGAGAACCCGCTCTTCCACCTGCCCCTCGAAGATCGTTCCGCCGGCATTAATGTCCACCGCCGGATCCAGGATGTCTACAACATGCAGCAGAATCAGCTTCGACCCAAAGTTGGCCGCCATCGATTCCACGTAGCGGGCGGCACCGCGGCAACGCTCGGAAAAGTCGACCGGGAAAAGTATCTTGTCGAACGTAATCATGGGATGATCTCCTCCACTCCATTTGTCATGAAACCAGTTTCGAGTTTGCCTGCCATACCTGGTACAGGAACCAGGCTCCGATGCCCAATCCGTAGACCAGCACGGCGGTCAGAAGAATACCGACCCAGCGGTCGAGCACATCCATTTGGTGCGCCGTTGCGGCTTGAGTGTTCAACATGCCGGCAGTGGTGTGACTCACATGCAGAAAATCGTCCTCATTTCGGGATGCGTGCTTACGGTAAATCATCAACCCAATCAACGTTGCGGCAAGCGCCAGCCAGCTTACGATCAAAAGCATGAAATTGGTATCCATGATTGTTTCTCCGGAATTCCCGGATGCACGCGATCTTCCAGAGACGCGCTCGAAGTAAGACAACAAATTCTATGATGCGATGGGCAAGCTTATGCCAATACACCCGCTCCGGATGGGTGAAATTCCTCAGCGTGCAGGAAAGGCCGGCTGCGTTTGCACCGGTTGACAGGGGGATAGCCACCGGCGTTTTACGTGCATATAATCGGAGCGTTATGAGAACCGCGGATTATCAGCCCGTCAAAGTTCTGTTTATCAGCCCGGCAGAGCAAGACCATACCTGCCTGCAGCACATACTGGCTCACACCTCGTGGCGACTTTGGCCAACGCGCAGTATCGCCGGCGCATTGGAAACCGTGCAACGGCACCACATTCCGGTAGTCGTTACAACTGAAGAACTGCCCGATGGCAATTGGAAGGATTTGTTAACCCAACTGCGGCGCTTGCCCGAACCGCCTGAGGTGATTGTGATGACGGCGAATGCCGACGATCGTCTTTGGTCCGACGTTTTGTGGAGCGGCGCGTACGATGTAATTCCGAAGCCGCTGAACAAGTCCGAAGTCTTTCGAATCGTAAGCCTCGCATGGCGCCAGTGGCACGATCAGTGGATTGGGAAGACTCCTGTCCGCACGCTCTACAAGGCTTCGGCGTAGTCAGGCCTTCCAATTGCACTAGATCGACCGAAAGGAGAATTTCGATGCTTCCTCTTCAGCACATTCTGTTGCCAGTGGATTTCTCGGATCGATGTTGTGGAATGGCCGGATACGTTCAATTGCTGGCTAAGACTTACAACGCCAAGGTTTCGCTGTTGCACATTGCGGAATACGTGTTCCTTGGGCCCACCGGCGCAGGCTTGCCGCCTGTACCGATTGAGGCGACGCAGGAACGAATCGACGAGTTAACAGATTTGCTGAATGCGTTTGGGGAAAAGCATTTCAGCGGAATCGGAGTGACGCCGATAGTACGCAAAGGCGACGCCGCCGGAGGAATTGTGGACTACGCCAAGACGGAAGGCGTGGATCTGATCG
>JANXXV010000933.1 GCA_025350445.1 Bryobacteraceae bacterium
AGGGGTTCTTCCAGCCAGGTGATGTCGAATGCGCCCATTTCCTTGGCCAGCATTTCGACGGTTGGCTTGTCGTAGCTCTTGTCACCCATCCGCCACCAGGTGTGCGCGTCCACCATCAGATCGTACGTAGGGCCAACCGCGTCGCGCATCAGCCGGACGGTTTCCAAATCTTTCTCCGGCCCCAGTGCGGGCCTCATCTTATAGGCAAGAAATCCCAGATCGCGTATGGCAGCGGCTTCTTCCGCATATTTTTCGGGCGGCATGTACATGCCGGCGCTTCCGTAGAGTTGAATGTGATCGCGCACCCGTCCGCCCAGAAGCTCACTGACCGGAACGCCTAGCGCTTTGCCAAGAACGTCATACAGCGCAATCTCCACAGAGCAGTAGATCTTCGCCAGCGCTTCCTTCGATCCCGGTCCCTGCAGAAAAAGAACACGCAGCGCATCGGGATCGGCGCAGGCGCGGCCGGTGAGAAACGGACCGATGGTCAAATCGATGGCCAGCTTTGCGGCTTCAGTGGGCTGGCCGGGTGCATAACCGACAAGACCCAGATCGGTTTCAACGCGGATGAGCATCGCGTCGCGCTTCAGAATGGTGCGGTCCCCGCCATAGTAGGAAAGGTGAACCGGTTGTTCAAAGGGACACGACAGCAGAAACGCCTGAACCTTGGTAATCTTCATCGCCTGTTAACAGCATTTCGCTCAACGGACCCGAAAGTCAAGGCGGACCGGAGGAGTGCCTAAAACAAAAAATAGCCGGATGCTGGTCAGGCATCCGGCTTATGAGCACCCACATGCCGCTCGGAGGTGCGACGTGTGGTAGTGGAGGAGATCGTCCTAACTAAACCAGTAAACCGCCGTGACCCAGGCAGGCCACTTCCCACCCGGAAACTCGATATCGTGCCAGCATTGCCGGAAGTATTAAATCTACCACATTTGCCTTCGCGGAGCGAAAGCACCCCGGGGCGGAGACAATGGGAACATCGTCTTTGTAGTTCAGAAGAAGCAGATTGCCTGGCTCTACCGGGGCGAGAAAGCGTTCCAGATGACAGCCAATGCGCGACAAGGCGCGACCGATTACGTCTTCCGGGCCCGCGGGCGCCGTGGTTGACGCAATCAAGATGGTGGTCGGTTTCATCCTCAACAACTGCTGCAGCGATCTTGCCACCGCCGCCTCTTCTTCGATACAAGCAAGGGTAAAGCCGGGGGCTACGCCAAACTTCTCCAGCCGCTGGCGCACGATATTCTCAAAGAGCAGGCGCGCGCGTTCGCCGTTCGCTACATCGGAATATAGTATAGATACCGAAGGAGCGCGGATGGGTCTGGCCTGAAGAATGGGGCCGCGTTCTTTTAAGATGGAGACGACCGCTTCCAGTTGCGATTGTGCCACTGCGAAGGGAGCGCTCTTCACGGTGGCGAGGCGCTGTCCGGCTTTTGCGTAAGAGAAGTTAAGCGCCGTGGCGATAGCGACGCTGGCAGTGCAATTGATCTGCTTCAGCAAGTCATCGTCCACCAGCAGGCAGCATTCTTCCGTGGCAATCAGGTTTGCGCGTCCACCGGCAGCGAGCCGGATTTCCAGACACCCACAGCCCATCTCGCCGGCCACCATCGCTACAGCCTGGTCTTCGCTGACTTCGCCATCTTCCAATTGCGTGACCCAAACCTCCTGCAACCCCTCGGTTGCCAGAAGGCGGACATCGTCATCGTTCAACAAATGTCCCTTCGCCAGGAGCTTCTTCCCGCCGGGGCGGAAAATTGTACAGCAGAGAATTCGCCCTGTTGATTCTTTTACATCGATGGTTTGCGCTCTCACAAGGTCACTCCTGGAAGACTTTAGTTTTAAGCTGAAGCCAAGTATACGTTGCTAGAGTGCGATTAAGACACAAATGTTCTCACCAAAAATAAGTTTCGAGAAACTTATCGCTTTTGGTTACAGTTTTAGGATCGGGAAGCTTGCGTTTACCGGTTGTTCCGTCCGCGGGCGTACGGCTTCTATCGCATGCGGAAGCAGATATTTCAGTACCGCTATTTCATCGCAGGACAGAAATTTCGGACAACGGAGGCAATCTTTCCAGACTTTTAGTGGCAGTTCACCGCGTTCAACCTCATTAAAACCGAGGCGGGCGAAAAACTTTTCCACGTAAGTAAAAGCGAATATCGATTGCAGATGGAACTGGCGGGCCTCTTCTTCCAGAGCCTGCACCAGAACCCTTCCAATGCCCTGACTCTTTACTTCCGGGTGGACTGCCAGCGAGCGCACCTCCCCAACGGTGGGGCTATAGAAATGTAATGCACCGCAGCCGTAGAGGCTTTCACCGGAGTATACCAGCGTGAAGTCGCGGATATTTTCCGACATTTCGAACTCGGTTCGCGGCAGCATCACACCCTTCGCAGCGTAGCCGTTAATCAATTCCAGCAGCGGGTGAATATCGGACATCGACGCCTTGCGTATCGTCAACGGGACGCCGCTTTCCAGAAAGTGGCCGGGAATATCGAGTTCCAGGACGTTACGCATCGGACGCCGCCGTTAATCGAGTACCTAACCGTTCGCCGGCCAATAACCGTCCGCAAGCGCCCGGCAGCGCGCCCGGCGCGATAATCACCTGGCCGATGCGGCCGCGGAGCGCGTCACTGGCCGCATTCAATTTCGCCTGCATTCCGCCGGTGGCTACGCCGCTGTGAATCAATTGCCCGCAATCGGCGATAGTCAGCGTGGAAATAATCCGGCTGCCGGCGTCCCGTACGCCGTCCACGTCCGTGAGAAAATGCAACTGGTCCGCGCCAAAACCCACCGCGCATGCCACCGCCATCTGATCCGCATTGACATTGAAAATATGCCCCTGGCGATCGCCCGCCACGCAGGCGACCACCGGGAGATAGCCATTGGTGGTGAGAAGCCGCAGTAATTCCGGATTCGTGCGCACCAGACGGCCAACGGCGCCGAGGTCCGGATCCATCTGCACGGCTTCAGTGAGGCAGGCGTCAATGCCGCTGAGCCCCACCGCCAGGCTGCCTGCCTGCACGAAGGCCGAGACCAGTTCGTGATTTACGCTGCCTGCCAGCACTTTTAAGACAGCGTCCACCACGTCGGGCGTTGTCACGCGGAGGCCACCTACGAAGCGGCTCTCCACGCCGCGCTCGGTCAGGAATCGCGTCATCTGTTTTCCGCCGCCGTGCACCACCACCATCTCCACTCCGGAGCGCTGAATCTGGCTGAGTTCCGCCGCCAGTCGCGCCCGCGATTCCGCCGCATCCAGCAACGTCCCGCCCAGCTTGACCAGAATTCTCACAGCAGCCCCTCGTGTTCCGGGAATCCAAGAAGCAGATTCATATTCTGGACGGCTTGGCCGGCGGCCCCCTTCACCAGATTGTCGATCACCGCCACCACCACGCCGCGCCCGGTTGCCGAGTCGAACTTGACGCCGATGTCGCAGAAGTTCGTCCGCTGCACTGCCCGCAGATCGGGCATCACGCCGGGGTTGTAAAAACGGACAAACGGTGCGCCGTTATAAAAGTTTTCGTAGATGGCCAGGATCTCAGCGGCTGTTATGGATTTCGCGGCGCGAAAGTAGATAGTCTCCAAAATCCCGCGATCGATCGGCAGCAGTTGCGCGGTGAAGCTAAATTCGGATTCCTGAAGCCCTGAGTTTTGCAGCACCTCGGGAACGTGCCGGTGATCCAGCAGCGAGTAGGCTGAGAAATTCTCAGTCACTTCACAGAAGCTATTCTTGAGTCCCGGCTTGCGGCCCGCGCCGCTGACGCCGGACTTCGCGTCGCAGACGATGCCCGCGCCGCGGTCCACGATGCCTGCTTCGAGCAGCGGACGGATGGCCAGATTGGCGGCAGTGGGGTAGCAGCCGGGGTTTGAAACCAGCCGCGCCGGTTTGATCTGTTCGCGAAAGAATTCAGGCAGCCCGTAGGCAGCCTCCGCCAGCAGCTCCGGTGCGGTGTGTTCCGATTTGTACCACTTCTTATACATCTCGGGAGTGCGCAGGCGGAAGGCGCCGCTGAGGTCCACCACTTTCACGCCGGTTTCGAGCAAGGCCGGGGTCAATTCCATGGACACTTCCGGCGGCGTGGCGAGGAACACAACGGCAAGGCCCTCGGCCTTCACCGATTCGGCGGACGACGGCAGTTTTCTGGGCTTTTTTGCTCCGC
>JANXXV010000945.1 GCA_025350445.1 Bryobacteraceae bacterium
CGGCGATGGCGGCGGGGATCGCGTTGCCTTGGGCGTCCTTCGCGCCAAGCACCGCCGGTAGACTGCGGATGGAGAGCGTCATGCCGATAAGCAGCAGGTAGCCCACTACTCCCGAGACGGCCACCGAAAGCACAATGCCCCAGGGAGCACGAACCCGCGCGTCGTGGGTCTCCTCCGACATGGCGGCTGAAGCTTCAAAGCCGGTATAGGTCCAATGGGCTTGCAAAAGGCCAAGCAGGAAAACCCACCAATAGGGCGAGCGGCCGTTGCTGGTGACTGCTTGCGTGAGGAAGCCGACGGGCTGCCTCGGCGCCAGGAAGTAGAGAGCCGCTACGATGGCGAGCACGCCTACAATGTGGACGGTTACACTGACATCGTTTAGGATGGCCACCAGCCCGATGCCGTACTGGTTGATCAGCGCTTGGCCCAGCATGATTGCGGCGAAGGCGATCCAGAGATTCAGCGGCGAGGCCGGGACGCCGATGAAGGGCAGCGTGAACTGTGCGCAACTGTAATCGATGCCGGCTACGGTGGCCATCATGCCGAAGATATGGAGGCAAGCCACGAACCAGCCGCAGGTTGGTCCGCCAAGGTCCGCCGCCCAATGGTACATGGCGCCGGCAGTGGGGTAGGCGGAGCAGAGTTCGGCCATGCTGGCGGCAATGGTGAGCACGAAGAAGGTGGCGATGGGCCAGCCCAAGGTCATCTCCAGCGGTCCGCCCATTTCGAGGCCGTAACCGTACAGGGTGGCGGCGCCGGTGAGGATGGAGATGATGGAAAACGAGATGGCGAAATTGGAGAAACCGCCCATGCCGCGGAACAGTTCCTGCGCGTATCCGAAGCGGTTGAGGTCGTCCTGATCCGAAGACTTAGCTAACACCTAGGGAATATAACATCCCCGCATCTATCTGCGTTAAACTTATTGCTTCTACATGCATACTCGCCGTTTAGCCTCTTTTCTGGTCGGAGCCTGGATGCTTGGCATCCTGATACTTGGCTTCGTTTCCTTGCAGAATATGGGCAACGTCGATCGGATTCTGGGGAGCCCGCCAGGGCCGGTGGCCAAGGATATCGAGGACCTGGGTACCGATATCACGCGGCTGTTAATGCGGTATCAAGCGGCGGAATTGAATCGCTTTCTGGCGGAGACATGGGGCGTGGCGCAAATCGGGCTGGGGGCGGCCGTTTTGAGCGCGGTGCTTTTCACTCCACACCGCAGCAAATTCCTGATTTATGCGACCTTCGTGTTGATCGTGATAGCGCTTTTTCAGGTTGCGTACATCCGGCCGTCCATGAATGCGCTGGGCAGGTCGTTCGACTTCCTGCCGGCGACCGCGGCTACGCGGGAAAGGGACAGTTATCAGTCCTATGCAACGATGTATTCAGTAGCCGAGGTAGTCAAGCTACTGATCGGGCTGCTGCTTTCGGGCCGGCTTCTTTTTGACCGGTACGGATGGAAGCAGAAGCTGTTGCCTCCCACCCCCAAGCGCCTCCAGCGGAAGCGGAAGACCAGCATCGGCGGGGCTGCCTCCGGTACTGACGGGATTGTGGACCGGACTGTTGTCAAGAGCGAAGTCAAGCCTGTCGATGACCCCGATCACAGCCATATCGATGGGTGAATTGGGCCGGCCTACGGCGGTCATCGCGCTGTAACCTTCGGTTACGAGCAGAACGCGGTCCCCTACTCCGGCGTCCACGGAATCGAGGGCTATTACGGCGTCGCCGCGGTTTGTGCCGTCCAGGTGCAGGGGTTGGACCAGCAGAGCATTGCGGCCTTCATGGCTTGGGTGCTTCTGGCTGGAGACTACTTCGCCGATTACCCTCGCGATCAGCATTTTACCGGGGCTCCGGCGGAGTCAGGGTACTCCGCGCGGGCGAAGGCGCCCGCCGTCCTGGGTTTGCGGGGACGTGAATCGTGTCTATTATTCCTACTATTGTTGTTTCCGTGGGGACTTCGGTTGGCAGGAATGGGAAGCTGGCTTCCTTGCCCCTCGTCCAGTAGACCAGCTCTCCCGGGCCTGCGCCCGTGCAGTCGGTTACTATCTGCTGCTTTCCGGTTGGTTTCAGTTCCGGGGTTAGCGGTTGCACTATTAACAGCCGGTGACCGGTTAGCCCTTTGCTTTGGGCCGTGCACCAGAGGCTTCCTGCTACACGGCCTAGATACACGTTAGATGCACCTTATCTACTATGCCTATTATTGCTGTGTCTACCGGTTTTTCCTTGCAGCCTTCGGCCATCCTGGCGCTGCTGCCGGAGACTGCTATCACTAGTTCATTTGAGCCTGCGCCTACTGTATCTACCGCGATCACGTAGCCCGCCTCTGGAGTGCCTTCGGGAGATTCGGGCTTCAAAATTAGAAGCTTGCTTCCTTCGAGGCGCGGGTCCTTGCGCGTGGCTACTACGGTACCCACTACGCGGGCTAGGATCAAGACTATTTTCCTGCCTTGCCGATGGGCAATACATCTTCCAGGCTGGGGTGCGGGCGCGGTATGATGTGAACCGCAATCAGTTCGCCTACACGGCGGGCGGCGGCCGCGCCGGAATCGGTGGCGGCACGAACCGCGGCTACGTCGCCGCGGACCAGTACGGTCACGTAGCCGGAGCCGATCTTTTCCCAGCCGACTACGTTCACGTTTGCCGATTTCACCATCGCATCGGCGGCTTCAATCATGGCCACCAAGCCCCTCGTCTCAATCATTCCTAACGCTTCACCCATTTTGTCTCCTTACCGCTTCGTCCACTAATGCTATCAACTCGTCCCGCGTTACCCAAAAACGGTCGCTCTGCCCCGGCAGCGGCATGTCCTCGGCTGCGATGGGGCAGCCGGGTTCGCCGCTGGACCGCGCCTTGATTCCGTAGCGGGTGCGCGAGTCTATCAACTTGTCCACTTCGGCCCGGGGCAGCACTTTGGGGCCGCCTAGCAACTCGGCCACCAGCGTGATGCGGGCCACGTGCTCCAGCGTCTCCATTTTGAAGTACGCCTTGAATACGTCCTCACCGTAGCAGACTGCGCCGTGATTTGCCATCAGCAGCGCGTCGTACTTTGGGATATACGGCAACAGTCCTTCGGTTAGCGCGGGGGTTCCGGGCAAGCCGTATTCGGCTAGCGGCACACAACCCAGTCCGATTACTACTTCGGGAAGGATGGCCAGGTTGAGTGCTTTTCCCGCTACCGCGAACCCGGTTGAGACCGGCGGGTGGGAGTGTACTACGGCCTGCACGTCCGGCCGCAACCGGTATACGGCTGTGTGCATGGCGATTTCGGTGGTGCGCTCGCGCCGGCCTTCGATTTTGTCTCCGTTCAGGTCGCAAATGATCAGGTCGTCGGGCTGCATCATGCCCTTGCTGATGCCGGTGGGCGTGGCAAGTATCCGGTTTTGGTCCAGACGGATGCTGATGTTCCCGTCGTTAGCGGCGACCCAGCCTTTCGCGTACACCATCCGGCCCACTTCGACGATGTTTTGCCGATGTTCTTTCTCTGTGAGTGGCATCCGAATCCCTGATTGTAACAGACGCGGTGATGGCGGCCTGTACAATGGTGGGCAGTGGATAAACGAAGGATGTGCCCGAATTGCCGGGCTTTCATCAACAGCGACGATAAGGTGTGCCCGTACTGCGAGGTAGCGCTAGGGGCGCGGGCGGTGGAGCGGCGCTCGCCAGCCGATGCGCTGGGCGGCTTGATTCCCCATGCGCGGTTTACTACAACTGTCATTTTGCTGCTGAACTTCGGGCTTTATATTGCTACTACTCTCTATAGTATGAAGGGCTCGGGCGGGATGGTGTTCGACATCGACGGGCAGACGCTTTACGCGTTTGGGGCCAAGGAGCCGTTCGCGATTCTGCGCGGCGGGCAGTGGTGGAGGCTGGTGACGGCCGGCTTTCTGCACGGTGGAATTCTGCACATCCTGATGAATTCGTGGGTTCTTTTCGATTTGGGCGCGCAGGTAGAGGAATTGTACGGGACCAGCCGGTTTCTGGTGTTCTACTTCGTGGCGACGGTGACCGGATTTCTGGCTAGCACGATGTTCAGCAGTTCGCTGTCGATTGGCGCCTCGGCTGGCATTTTCGGCTTGATTGGGGCGATGATCGCCCTGGGCGTGAGGCACCGCCACACGGCGATGGGCGCAAGGTTGCGATCTCACTATACGCAGTGGGTAATCTTCATGGTGGTGATCGGCTTGGTGCCGGGATTCCAGGTGGATAACGCGGCGCATATGGGCGGGCTGGCCGGTGGTTTCGTGCTTGCATATCTGGCGAATACACCTCCGGCTTTCGACAGGTGGCAGGAGAAGTTTTGGCGCGTGCTGGCGGCGATTTGCGTGATTTTGACCGCCGTTTCGTTCGCGCTTATGTTCCTGAAGTTCGCTGGATCGTATCGGAATGTGCTGTGAAGGCGGTTTCCCGGGTGGTTGCATTGGATATTTTCACCGCCTGAGCCGCTAAGTGCCCGAGGTGAATGGGCTTGGGTTCCGGCGTTTGCGAAACGGACCCAATTTCGTGAATTCTCCTTTGTTTCTGTAGCTTTGTGAGCTCGGATATAGCGATGTGATAGGCGCGCTCGATGGGTGTGGTGTAGCGGCGGAGGTTGTCGAACTCCTTCGTGTTGTCGAGGAAGGCGCGGAGCATGGCAACTTCCGGGTTGGCGGGAGTTCGGAGGCACAGGGCGCCTGGGTATGCCGGGGCTACAGGTTCCAGGCTGGGCATGGTTCGGATGAACAGGGCAGCTTCGAGGCGGCGGGCGCGCATGAGACGCCAGGCGTTCTGGGCTATCTGTTCGACGAGGATTGATTCCTGGGCGTTGGCCGGGATCCAGGATTGATGCAGGCCTTGGTGGAGTTCGGTGTAGTCGGCCGGGTCTTCGCCTGGGACTACGAGCTGTTTTGCGGTTAAGTAGTGCCTGGCTGAGTTCTGTGCGGCCTTTTGCTTGCCGGCTGCCGTGGTTGGCCCGGTGGAGCGGCGGCTGTTGGCCGCGTTCGCGGACTGCTGCGCTTGTGTTGCCATCTTCGTAAACCTTCCTTTTTCGTTATTTCAATAAAAAAGGCCCCCGTTGGCGGGAGCCTGGATTGCGATTCTTTTATAGCATGAGGGATTGGGGGCTGTTTTGGGTGGGTATTGATTCTATGGGAGATTGAGGTGTTTTAAGCTGTGACCGGGGTTTTTGACCGGCCTGGTTTTGGGTTGTTGGCAATTATTGCCAGTCCTGATAGTCTTAAGCTGGGGAGTTCTTTCATGCCTACGCGTAACGTGAATCTGACTGAGCATTTCGACCGATTTATCGAGGACGGCATTACGTCTGGCCGATTCAGCAACGCGAGTGAGATTGTGCGGGAAGGGCTGCGGCTTTTGGAGCAGCGGGAGTTGGAGAACAAGGCGAAGATTGAACGGCTGCGAGCCTTGGCGAAAGAAGGTTTTGATGCCATTGATCGCGGCGATTATGTGACTTTGAATTCCGATGAAGAGATCGATGCTTTCGTCGATCAGGTGCGTCGGGAAGTATCGGAGAAGATTGGCGCTGAAAAAACGCGCGCCTAAGGTTCCGAAGTATCAGATCCATCTTGCCCGCACCGCTCAGCGGGACCTTTCCAGGGTTATGGATCGCAGCAGCGAGGAATTCGGAGAGCGTGCAGCGCTTCGCTATGACGCGCTGATCAAACAGGCCTTGCGCGATGTCCGTGACAATCCGGAGCGCCCTGGCTCGAAGGAACGTCCTGAGATCATGGTGGACGGAGCCCGGGTTTACCATCTTTCTTTCAGCCGCAGCCGGGTGGGCCGGCCAGGCGTGAAAGAACCCCGGCATATGCTGCTGTACCGACTCTTGGGTGATGCGATCGAAGTGGCGCGGATTCTTCATGACGCGGAGGATCTGGAGCGGCATCTTCCTGAGGAATACCGGCGGCCTGAGTAGGGTGAACGGGAAGGGAATCTTCTGTGAACTAGCTAGGACTGAAGCATGGTAAAACTATTCTTTATTTCCTTATGTTCCCGAATATCAAGAACTCTGAAGTGGAGAACTTGCTGGAGAGGTGACTTCTATGGCTAAGGAAACTAAGCCGGAGGCCATCCGGCGCGCCTTGTTAGAGCGGAAGGCCCGATTGGCGATACGGCCGCAGACTGAGTCTCGAAAAATAAGGCTATTAAGGCTGCTGGAGTGCCGGATCTGGCCTGGTGTTCCAGCAAGCGTTCGGGGAAGACAGACTACAAAGGCCGAAGTAGAAGAGATTTTGGGTTTCGGCCCGGATGGCGTTTAGCAGGATGATGCTGGACTCATCGGCGATAGTGGCGGTGATGTTGACCGAGCCGGGCTACCAGGCGATTCTGGAGCGCATGGACACTGCTGAGTTGCTTGCGATTGGGGCATCGGCGGTGGTGGAAACAGCAATTGTCCTATCGGCGGGATTGGGGCGCGACGCGCGACCGTAGTTGGATGCATTTCTGCGGGAGGCCGATGTGGAAGTGATTCCGCTTACGGCTGACCATTATCGGGTAGCAGTGGATGCGTTTCTGCGGTTTGGAAAGGGGCGGCATCCGGCGGCGTTGAATTTCGGGGATTGTCTGACTTATGCGGTAGCGTCGTTGGCTGGGATGCCGCCGTTGTTTGTCGGGGATGATTTTTCGCGGACGGATTTGAGAGCGGGGTGAAGGGGCCGAGGCTGGAGAATTTTGCGCTGGACTCGACTAAACTTGTATTAGAGGCCGTTGATGATATCCGTTCCAGTTTCTGAAGAAGCGGCAAGCCACTTGGGAGCTATTCTGGTGGCATTCAACCGTGAAATTTTCAGTGGCTTCCTGGACGAGGCTGCGGAGTTGGCTGAGTTGGGCCAAGCTGGCTCGGCTGTCCTCATCGCAGGAACCGTACTCGAGTACTTTGAGAGAAGTCCCGTTGCGAAGGCGCACTCACCCGGTTACGGAAGTGAGACTGCGGTGTGGCGTGAACTTCGGAATCGGGTGGCGCATGGTTCCGCGGCTGCGCTCAGCGTGGAACAGGCCAGGCAGATGATCGATGGTGTCCGGCAGATTCTGCTGACGGGTGATGTTTCGTCACGACCCGGCTATTCTCCCCGTGCCGAGGCTGGCGCGGTTACGCATCTTATAAAAGGCAAGTACGCCCACGTGCCGACAAGCAGCGACGAGTTTATGGCGCGTAAGCGCGAGGACGTTGAGCTGGAAGAGCGCCGATGAACGTGGTTTTGGACTCATCCGCCGTTATCGCATTCTTGCGGGGAGAGCCTGGAGCCGACGTGGTGTAAGAATACTTTCGACCTGCGGCGCACCAACTGTATATGCATGCGCTAAATTTGTGCGAGGTCTATTACGATTTCTTGCGCGCCGCCGGCGAGATTTCAGCAGAAGGCGCTGTTCGGGATGTTTTCTTGCTTGGCGTGCAGGAGCGGAACGATATGGCCTCGGACTTCTGGCGGGCTGTTGGGAAACTGAAGGCGGAGCATCGCCGGGTTTCGCTTGCTGACTGCTGCGCTCTGGCGTTGGCCGGGCGCTTGGGCGCTGTGCTGCTGTCCGCGGACCGGCACGAGTTTGAACCTCTGGTTCGGGCTTCGGTCTGCCCGGGTGAATTCATTCGATAGTTCGGTTGGAATTGCTTATGCGGCCGCGGACGATAACGCGCTTGGATAGATTGTCTGCTAAGTTAGGTCGTTGTTGATCACGCAACTCTCCTAATCTTAATGTTTGAGCAAGCCTTCAAGAACATCGACGACGTCCTCTGGAAAGAGGCTGGCTGCACGACTGAACTCGACTACACCGAACAAGCTTCCTGGCTGCTGTTTCTGAAGTATCTGGACGACCTGGAAAAAGACAAGGCCGACGAAGCCGCGCTGCACGGTAAGCCTTACACCTTCATCCTGGACGCGCCCTACCGCTGGGAAGCCTGGGCCGCACCTAAGAATAAGGCGGGACTCTTCCAGATGGAGTCCCACTTCGCGTGATCGAAGAAGGGAACCTAACAACAGCGGGCAGGATGGTATTTCCCAAGAATGGCCCACTACCGGTTAGTGATCGTCTCCACCAGCACGGCGGACGTGCTGGTTAGAAACTTGGTGTCGCCCAGATACGTCGCGGTGATCGAGTTCGAGCCGACCCGAAGGGATGACGTACTGTACGTCGCGACACCATTAATCAAATTCACCGTCGCCAGCACGGACGAGCCCCTGAGGAAGTGGACCTGCCCTGTAGCAGCGGAGGAAGCGACGGTAGCGGTAAACGTCACGGAATGGAGCCTGGCCGCAGGATTCAGATCGGTGGTCAATACGGTGGATGTTGCGGCTTGGCTCACAGTCTGGGTCAACGCCGGCCCGCTCGCGGCCAAGAAGTTCGCGTCGCCCTTGTAGGTCGCGGTCAGACTATGCGAACCGACCGCCAAACTGGAAGGCGTGAAGGTTGCACTGCCGCCGGTAAGTCCGATTGTCGCGAGCAGCGAGCCGTTATCGAAGAACTGGACCGAGCCGGTTGCCGAGGCGGGTGAGATCGTTGCGGTTACCGTGACAATCTGCTGATAAACCGACGGATTGGGAGTGGTGGCTAGCGCGAGCGCCGCCGCGGCCTTCACGATAGTTTGGTTGGCCACTGCCGACGCGCTGGCCGCGTAGGCCGCGCTTCCCGAGTAAAGCGCCTGAACCGGGTGCGTGCCGACGGCGAGCGAACTCACGGTCAACACTGCCGCGCCTCCGGAGACTGAGACGGTTCCAAGGAGAGCCGCGCCGTCGAGGAATTGCACGGTGCCTGTGGCCGCGGCGGGCGATAGCTGCGCAGTGAACGTCACCGCCGCAAAGGCAGGCTGCTGTGCGCTGGCGAGAGTTAACGCCGTCGCCGTTACCGCCCTTACGGTGAAGCCGAGGGAGCCCGAGGCCGGAAGATTGAGCGCGTCTCCGGAGTAGAGAGCGGTCAGCGTACGGGTACCCGCGGGCAAGGCGTTGGTGGTGAGGGACGCCGCGCCTGCGGTAAGCGTAGCCGTACCGATGACGCTTCCGTTATCCAGGAACTGAACGGTGCCCGTGGCTGTAGAGGGCGCTATGGTTGCGGTGATGGTGGCCGATTGTCCGGCTACCGGGGAGGACGGCAGCAGCACCAGAGTGGCGGAGGCTGCATTTTTCACGGCCGCGCCGGTTGATGTTGAGGCTGGCAGATTCAGCGTGTCGCCGGAGTAACTGGCGGTAATGGTATGCAAGCCGGCCGCCAGTGCGGTGGTTGAAAGGGAAGCGGCGCCTCCGGAAAGAGTGGCCGTGCCGATAAGTGTGGCCCCATCCAGGAACTGAACGGTACCCGTGGCCGCGGAAGGCGATACGGTTGCCGTGATGGTTGCAGGTTGTCCGGTGATTAGGGTGGCGGGCGATAGCGCGAGGCCGATGGTGGCGGCGTTCTTCACTGTGGCTGGGAGCGTTCCCGAAGCCACGGCGTTCAACGCGTCACCCTGGTAGTTCGCTGTTAGCGTGTGCGATCCGGCTGTCAACGCGGAGGTAGATATGGACGCTACGCCTCCGGAGAGAGTCGCTGTACCGAGAACGGTTGCGCCATCCTGGAACTGGACTGTGCCTGTGGCGGATGCGGGCGAGACGGTCGCGGAGATGGTCGCGGATTGTCCCGTAATCGGGGCGGCGGGCGATAGCGCCAGGATGAGGGCCGCGGCGTTCTTCACCGTTACGTTGATGGAAGCGGATGCCGGCAGGTCGAGCGCGTCGCCTGGATAACTGGCGGTTACAGTGTGGGGGCCAGCCGTCAAGACAGACGTCGACAAAGACGCTACGCCCGCGGAGAGTGTGGCCGAGCCGAGAACCGTGGCTCCATCGAGGAACTGAATGGCGCCTGTGGCGGATGTGGGCGCTACGGTTGCGGTGATCATTGCGGGCTGTCCCGCCAGCGGGGTTGCGGGCTGTACGGCGAGACTTATGGTGGCGGCGTTCTGACACGTAACCGAGATGGAACCGGATGCCGCGAGATTCGATGCGTCGCCCTGGTAATTTGCCGTCAACGTGTGCTGACCGGCGCCGAGTGCGGTGGAGAGAGAAGCTGTGCCGCTCGAGATTGTGGCCGGCCCCATGGGCATTCCGTTATTCAGAAACTGCACCGTGCCGGTGGCAGTGGAAGGGGACAGGGAGACCGTGATCGTTACCGGTTGTCCGGCTACGGGGGACGCCGGAAGCACCGCTAAAATTAGGGTGGCTGGAATGCCCACCAACTGTGAATAAGTGCTGGACGAGGCCGAAGCAAAGTTCGTATCGCCGCTGTACGCCGCCGTGAGGAAGTGAGTTCCGGCATCGATAAATGCCGTGGATAGCGTGGTAATGCCGCTGTTGATAGTGGCCGTGCCGAGAATCGTGGCACCCTCCTTCAACTGCACAGCGCCGCCAACGGGAATGGCTGAACTCAACACTGGAGTCACGCTGAAAGAAAACGATACCGTCTGGTTCGGCGCGGCGGGATTCGGCGTGCCAACGACAGATACGTTGACGCCCAATTTCACCGATTCGACGAAATCCGGTGAAGTGCTGGCGCCCGAGATAGATCCGTTCCCGCCATAGACCGCGTAGATGGTGTGATTGCCTGGAGTCTGATTTAAGGCAGTGATAGCGGCTGTTCCATTCACAACTGAGGTAAACCCGAGCATTGCTGTCGACTCGTAAAATGCCAACGGGCCGAACACCGGGGCGCTGGCGGAGGAAACTACGGTGGCGGTGAGCACCGCCGGAGCGGTGTTGCTTGCGGTCACAGTTGTTCTTGTGTAACCGCCAGGCGCGGGGTAGTAGATTTCACGGACGCGGTGGGAGGCGGATGTGGAAGTTAGGAGATGGCCGTTGGGCAGGAGCGTGACGCCGGCGGCTCCGTTGAAGTTCGCGCTTGTGGCCTGGACGCCATCGGCTTGCGAACCCACGTCGCCGCCCAAGCCGGCCACGGTGGAAATCAGGCCGGTTGCGGCATCTACGCGCCGAATGCGGTCAAAGCTTGCAATGAAGAGGTTACCCTGGGCATCAACAGCTGTACCCAAAGGAAGGATATTCGCTGCAGTAGCTTGCTGTCCATCCCCATTAAACACTAAAGATGTCCCAGTCCCTGCCACGGTATTGATAATTCCGGTGGCGGCGTCCACGCGGCGCACACGAAGATTCGTATATTCGCTGATATACAGGTTTCCACCGGCATCCAGAGACACGGCCCACGGGTTATTCAACGAGGCTGCGGTCGCGCTTCCGCCGTCGCCACTGAAGGCTGCCAAGCCGTTACCTGCTACTGTCGTGATGGTTCCCGTTGCGGCGTCGATGCGGCGGATTCTGTGCGCCCCTTGTTCCGCTACGAATAGGTTGCCTTGTGAATCGATAGCGAGCCAGGCAGGTCCGAAAAGACCGGCATTGATTGCTGGACCGCCGTCCCGCCGGAGACGGAAGAACCCGTGCCGGCGACGGTGGTCACAAGGCCAGTCACGGCGTCTGTTCTTAGAAGACGGTTGTGATGTCCGTCGGTGATATAGATATTACGCGCCTGGTCCAGCACAACGCAGAACGCCGAAGTGGGCTGGGTTATCGTACCACCACCACCCCCGGCCACGGTGTACGTGAGGCCGTCGCCTGCGGCGATTGTCAGAATTCCTGTCGATGCATCGACCCGGTACACATAGCCGTTGCCGGAGTCGGCGATGAATAGATTTCCCGACGGATCCCGCACGGTGCAGGTGACGAAGTTCAGATTTGCGCTGGTGGCGGGACCACCTACGCCGCCTATACCGGCCACGCCGTTACCGGCGACCGTAGTGATCAGTCCGGTGTCAGCGGAGGCGATTCCAAGGGCAAGACACAACCCCGCAAGCGAGAGCGAAATACGATTCACAAAAAGTCCTTCGCCCCCGTTATGGGCTTCCTCTTTTTTACCATGGCAGTGCAAAGTATATCGCGCTAATCAACCTTAGTTCTCTGAAACTATAGTCTTAGTTTCGGAGAGTTTTTAATTCTTTGTGACGGGCTAGTACCGATGGCCAGGATAATATACGGAACGCACTCGCTTGGCAACGAATAACAGGCCCACCAGGGCGCTGAAAAACAGCGAGGCTGGTTTGGGGACACTGGAAGCCGCCGTGGCGCTATCCACATTCAGAATATCCAGCGCGCAGTTGCCGTTGCGCTGGATGCCCGGGGAAATTTTATTGCAGAAGGGCTGGTCCACCGGAATTATCGGCGGATTGCCTTGGTATCCTGGGCCGCCACCTGGCAGGTGAAGTTGCCGCGGACCGGCAGGCCTAATACGACCGGGGCGAAGAAGCCATCCGACAAATTGCCGATTCCCGGATTGGCGAAAGTGGAAAGCACCACGGTGTAGGTGCCCGCACTCCAAATCCCGCCGGGAAAGGCGACGGTGGTGGGGTAGTAGACATCGCCGCACCCGCCTGTGCAGGGGTCGGTTTCCAGTGGGTATCGCGGTGCAAGGGCCCGATATGCCGGGGTTCATCTGCGTGCCGTCCGGCTGGTAGAAGTTCAGAACAGTTCGAACCCGCCGCTCACAATCGACTGGCTGGCCGCGTTCGTTCCACCTGCATACGACCAGCCGCGGAAAGTCACGCCTGTCGTGGAGTGCAAGAGAGTGAAGGCGAAAGACAGCAGGTCGGTATCGCTCGTGAACGTTCCAGTGAAAGACAGCTTGGAAGCCCGAAGTAACAGGCTAGCCAACGCATGAATAACACATATCACTGCACCACGCGCGCGGTCTTGATGAAGTCGAGCTGCGGGAAGTTTCGGATTAAGTATTCGTTGCCCATGGCCTGGATCTTCATCGGATCCGGACCGTTGCCGTTGGGGTTCATCTCGCCGTAGCCGGCATACAGCTTCTCCACCACTTCCATTCCTTCCACTATCTTGCCGAAGGGCGGGAAGCCGCTGCTATCGAGCGACGGGTTATCCACCATGTTGATGAAGATTTGCGTGGTGCGGGTGTTGGGGCCGCGCTTGGCGAAGGTCACTGTCCCACGGCTGTTCGATTGCTTTGAGGGGTCGTCTACAATTTGCAATTGGCTCCATAGCTCGGAAACCTTCGGGTCCCGGTTGATGCCGAACTGGATAACGAATCTGGGGAGGACGCGGAAGAAGCGCGCCTCGTCGTAGAACCCCGCCTTCAGCAACTCGAAGAAGCGATCGGTTCCGCGCGGGGCCCAATCCTTGCCGGCTTCGATGACAAACGGGCCTTTACTGGTTTCAAATCGCACGCGGAATACGTTGGGCGCTTTCTCTTCGACGGGCGCCTTTTTTTCGGCCGTCGACGGCGCAGGGCCGGAGGAACAGCCCGCGAAGAGCAGCGCCGTTCCCATTAAAAGTGTGAGTTTATTTCGCATCACGCCAGTTATCCCCAACTCCTATTTCTACCAGAAGCGGTATTTCAAAATCATGAACGCGCTCCATTTCCCGCTTCACCAGATCCTTGACGGCGTCCGTTTCTTCGGGCGGGGCCTCAAACACCAGTTCGTCGTGGACTTGCAGCAGCATCCTGGTCTGCATGTGCTGTTCGGTCAGCAGGCGGTCAATGCGGATCATCGCCACCTTGATCAAATCCGCCGCGGATCCTTGCAGCGGCGTGTTTACGGCGGTGCGCTCGGCGAATGAGCGGGCGCTGGGGTTCCGTGAGTGCATGTCCGGAATGGGGCGCTCGCGGCCGAGAAGCGTCTTCGCTACTCCTGAGTTCCGCACCTCTTCCATGGTGGCGGCAATAAACTGTTTTACCCCGGCGTAAAGTTCAAAGTAACTCTTGATATATCGTTCGGCTTCGCGGCGGTCTATTCCTAGCTGCGCTGCCAGGCCGAAAGGGGTCTGGCCGTAGACAATGCCGAAGTTTACGGTCTTGGCGTCGCGGCGCATCTCCGGCGTAACCATCAATGGCGAGACGTGGAAGACCTCGGCCGCGGTGCGAACGTGGATGTCCTCGCCGCGGCGGAATGCGTCCATCAGCACCGGGTCGCCCGACATGTGGGCGAGTAGCCGGAGTTCGATTTGCGAGTAGTCCGCCACCACCAGTTTCCAGCCGTCCCTGGGGACGAAGGCGGCGCGGATTTCGCGGCCCAGTTCGGTGCGGATGGGGATGTTTTGCAGATTTGGGTTTGAGGACGACAGGCGCCCCGTGGCGGCTCCGGTGGGATTGAAGGTGGTGTGCAGGCGGCCGGTGGCGGGGTCGATCAACGCCGGCAGCGCGTCCACGTAAGTGCCTTTGAGCTTGGCAAGTTGGCGGTATTCCAGCACCAGCCGGGCGATAGGATGTTCAAGGGTTTCCAGGATATCGGCCGCGGTGGAGAGGCTTTTTCCTTTGCCGTATTTCGCCGGGACCGTCAGTTGCAGGTCTTCGTAGAGCACCTTGCCTAGTTGTTGTGGCGAGTTGATGTTGAATTCGCGGCCAGCGGAGGTGAAGATTTCGCCGGAGAGACGCTGCATTTCGGCGTCCATGCGCTGCGAAAGAACGCCCAGTTGCACCGGCTCAATGCGGATGCCGGTCTGCTCCATGCGGGCGAGTACGCGGGTGAGGGGCAGGTCGATCTCTTCGTAGAGCTTGCGGAAGCCGCGGACGGCTACATCGGCGGTGATTTTTTGGTGCAGTTCGAGGACGCAATCGGCGCGCTGCTCCACGGTGGGGGAGAGCTTGCGGTCCAGATAATTTTCCGACATCAGGGCCAGCCCGCAGGCGGCTGGATCGGCCTTCAGAAGAAAACCGTGGAGCATGATGTCTTCCTGGAAGCAGGCGGCGTCGATGCCGTGGCGGGCTAGTTCCATGACCGCGGATTTCCCGTCGTGGGTTATCTTCAGGCGACCGCGGTCCTCTAATAACGGCTTGATGCGTGGGAGTAGGGCGAAGGGGATTCCCCGGGCTTGGCCGGGCGTCCAAGCCAAGCCGATGTACGGGAAATTCACCACTACGGCGATGGCTGCGGTGGCGGGGATTTCCTTCAGGAACTCGTCTACTTCTTCCGCGGTGGTGAGCGTACGGTAGTCGCGGTCCGAGGCGCTTTCCTGCGGCCCGGCCTCTTTCAAGAGGCTGAAAAACTCCAGTTCCTTGTAGATTGTTTTCAGCGCCGGGACGTTCGGCGGCTGGGCTACAAGCGCTTCGAGGCTCCAATCCACCGGAACGGTTACGTCGATGGTTGCCAGCTTCTTGCTCAACAGGATTTGATCGCGGTTATTTTGCAGACTTTCGCGGTACATTTTGCGCTCTACTTCGGCGGCGTGGTCGAGCACATTTTCCACCGAGCCGAAGCGCAGAACCAAGTCGCGCGCGCCCTTATCGCCGATCCCCGGCGCGCCTGGGATATTGTCGATGGCGTCGCCTTTTAAGGCGAGAAGATCCGCTACGCCGGAGGGCGGA
The DNA here is from genome assembly GCA_025350445.1 of Bryobacteraceae bacterium. The sequence goes on from JANXXV010000945.1 coordinate 15,334, forward strand.
ACGCCCATGAATTCGAGGGTCTTGGCCGGATCGTACCAGGTGTCGTCCTTCATCGGATTCAGCATGGAAATCCGGCTAGTCACCAGTTGCAACATGTCCTTATCGCTGGACACTATCACCACTTCGACATCGGCTTCGGCGCGGCGGGCGATGGCGCCGATGACGTCGTCGGCTTCAAAACGGGGGAACTCCAGGATTGGGATCGACATGGCCTCGATCACGCGCCGCACATACGGGATCTGCTCGCCGAGATCGGCCGGCATCTCCGTGCGATTGGCTTTGTATTCGGCGAATGCGTCGGAGCGGAAGGTCGGCTCGGAACTTTCAAAAATGGCCGCTATATACTCGGGTTGATAGGTTGCCAGCAGCTTGCGCAGCATGTTGTGGAAGATGTAGACGGCTTCGGTGGAAAGCCCCGTTCCGGTGCGCATGGGCGGGGCGTTGCTTCTGGCTCGCGCGTGGTAGGCGCGGAAGATGAAGCCGAAGGTATCTATCAGGAAGAGCCGCGGGCTGGACATAGCTGCCAACATGATACCCCAAGTGTGGGGCCCTTGACTTCCGGCGGACGTGCCTCGATCGACGCGATTTTGCCACAAAAATCTAAGGTGAGTGTGGCTAACTTACTACAGATTGCGGCCCGTATTCGCCATGTAATGAATACTTTACAAATCAGGACGGGGATTTGGAAAGTACGGGGTTCACTAGTTGCTAGGATGTATAGTATGCTGCTACTGGCGAAACGGAAATGACATCAAACGCGGAGTGTGCCGGTGCGATTTGAAACCACGGTTCAGCGGCCCGTGGAAGCAACGGGCATAGGCCTTCATAGCGGAGTTCCGGTGTCGATTCGCATCCTTCCCGCGCCTCCTTCCACAGGGATCGTCTTTTTGCGTTCCGATCTGGAGAACTTCGCGATCCCTGCGAGTTGGCGGCACGTGGCGCGGGTTAGCTATGCCACCAGCCTGATGCGGCAGGGGGTGCTGATTTCGACTACCGAGCACCTGCTGAGCGTGCTTTACAGCATGGGGATTGACAACGCCTACATCGCAATCGACAATCTGGAAGTGCCGATTCTGGATGGCAGCGGGCTGCCGTTCGTCGAGCTGATTCAGCAGGCCGGGATCAAGACGTACCGGCGGCGGAAGCGGTATTTGCGGATTCGGCGTCCGGTTTCGGTGGAAGGCGGCGGAAAGCGGATCAGTATTCTACCCGCGGACAGCTTTCTGCTGACGTGCGACATATTTTTCGACCACCCTTGCGTGGGACGGCAGACGATGGATATTGAGGTAACACCGGAGCGGTATGCCACGGAGATTGCTCCGGCGCGGACGTTTGGTTTTTCGTGGGAGCTGGACCAGATGCGCGACATGGGGCTGATCCGCGGCGCTACGCTGGAGAATGCGGTTTGCTTTGACCGGACGTCGGTGATGAACCCGGGCGGACTGCGCTTTGCGGACGAATGTTGCCGCCATAAGGTGCTGGACCTCATCGGCGATCTGGCTTTGATCGGGAAGCCGCTGCTGGGGCACGTGATTGCCGAGCGCGCCGGGCACGCGATGCACGCCGCGCTGGTGTCGAAGATCATGTCGGATCCGTCGTTGTATGAGATTCTGAGCTTCGACCAGTTGGCGACACGGGTTGCTCACGCGCTTGTTTCCTGAAGTGTTTAGTCCGCCAAACCTGTTAACCTGCGCGCGGCTGGCGTTGATTCCCTTTATTGTGCGCGCGATTGTGGCGCAGCACTGCGTAACGGCGCTGGTGATGATTGCCATTGCCGGGGGCAGCGACGGCGTAGATGGATTTCTGGCGCGGCGCTTCCAATGGCAGACGCGGCTTGGCGCTTATCTGGACCCGCTGGCGGATAAACTACTGCTGACGTCCGTTTATGTTTCGCTCGCTGTGGCCGGGCTGGCGCCCGTCTGGCTGGCGGTTCTGATTGTGGGCCGCGACGTTGTAATTCTCTCCATGGTGGCGGCGGCGCTGGCGACCACGCGCTTCCGTGATTTTCCTCCGACGATTTGGGGAAAGATGAATACGGCGCTGGAAATTTTCACCGCGCTGACACTGGTTACCGGATGCGCGGGGATTGTGCGGGTGCCGGGGAGCGCGGCCTCGGCCTTGGTATGGGTGACGGCTTTGAGTACGGCTTGGAGCGGTGTTCATTACATCGGCGTTGGGTTGAAGATGTTCATCATGCGGCGGACGTTTTTGCCGGCGGACCGGCGGAATCCGCGGGGTTGAATACGGCCTGCGAATTGCACGGGAAACGGTGATGAAGAATGTACTCGCGCTCGCTGTTTCGCTGGCGGGTCAGGAGGCTCAGTTCGATGTGCAATCCCGTTTGGTGCTGGTACCTGCCACGGTTACCGATTCGAAGGGCAGGCCCGTTGATGGCCTGGAGCTGACGGATTTCGAGGTGCTGGAGGAGGGCCGTCCGCGGAAGGTATCGGTGGACAGCTTTGGCACAGGTGTGGCTCCGATTGCACTGGTGATTGCGGTGCAGTCGTCTGGAATCTCGGCTGCGGTTCTGGCGAAGGTGCAGAAAATTGGCGCGATGATTCAGCCGCTGGTGACGGGCGAGCGAGGATGCGCGGCGTTGCTGGCGTTTGCAGAGCGCGTGCAGTGGCGCCAGGAGTGTACGAAAGATCCTGAGGTGCTTTCGCGCGCGTTTGCCGGGATTCGGACAGGAGAGCAAAAGAAGGCGCGGATGTTGGATGCGTCGCATGAAAGCATCGAGTATCTGCGTAAGCGTGCGAATGTGCGGCGGGTTTTATTGCTGATTTCGGAATCGCGGGACAGGGGCAGTGAGACAAGCCTGGGGGCGGTGGCGGTGGAGGCGCAGGCGGCTGCCGTTACGGTCTATGCGGCCACTTATTCGGCGATGAAGACGGGATTTACGGTGAAGCCGGGTGACTCGGACCCGCCTCCTCCTGCCGGTTCCGTGCCAGCGACCGGCGGGTTGGAGCGGCCGCCGAGCACAAGTGAACCTCCTGCGCCGCCTCCGACGCCCCTTCTTGGGATTATTGGTGAGCTTGCGCGATTGGGTGGGGCTAAGTCTACCAAAGTGCTGACGGTGAGTACCGGAGGAGCAGAATTCCCTTTCACCAGGCTGAAGGGTTTGGAGGGAGCGATTGAAAAGCTTGGCGGGGAGTTGCACACCCAGTATATTTTGAGCTTCACTCCGGATGCGGCCTCGCCTGGTTACCATCACCTGGAAGTACGGATCAGGGGACGGCAGGACTTGCAGGTGCGGGCGCGGCCGGGTTACTGGGCGGCTGGCGCGGCGCGGTGAAGCGCTTATCGTGGGGCAAACAGATTGTAGTAGTGTGGCTCTCTGAACAGCAATTCCAGCAACACCACCACCAGCGGGAACGGCCACCCCTTGCGATGAAAGCGATGGTACTGATATCGCGCCAAATCACCAATCGATAGCGTCCCCCGCACCACGATGGCCGTCCGCGCCGGCATGCGGTAATCTTAACCCGTTCCCGCAGCTTTCTCTATTCCTCCTACAATCGGCCAGGCCGTTCAGCTACTGCCGTTCGCCGGCTTAGCCCTTCAGTATCCGCTCGTACTCGTCATGCGGTCCGATCCAGAACCAAGTGAAATGGTTTCCGTCACGCGTGGCCAGTGCCCGATAGCCCCGGCTCACACGAACGGAACACATTGAACCAATCTGTTTGAACCGCAGGGATGGATGTAGGGGACTTCGAACGACTAGCGCGTATTGCCTGAACGCTTGATCTTGGACTTCAGCCGGCACGCGACATACACAATCCCAAAACCGCGGAGTGGCGCTGGACCTAAAATCGCTCACGAGCGGGGAGTGGACCGCTCCCGGTTGGCTTTGACTTCAGCCAACACTTCTTCAAGAGGTCGGGTGCGGCGGGCGGATATTTCGGCATCTACTTCGACAAGCAAGTGCGAGCCCCGCCCGCCTGGAGCAAAATCCGTCTTTATTTGGCGATCCCACTCGAGCTCTTTCAGTTCGTCGAGCCACTCCACCAACTGGTTGCGTTCGAGTTCCGAGAGGTGGACGATGGCTTCCAAGGTCAGGGTCTTACCATAGCCCCAGACAGGTTTCTATGCAAACGAAAGAGTCTGCCCGATCGGAAATAGGCATCACGCAGTGTAGGCACTATCACCCAGCCTCCGCCCCTCCAATTTTGATATGATCCAAGCGAGGTCCAAAGCCGCCACAATGACTCTCCGCGCGCTGTCTCTGTTGACGCTGGCACCACTCCTCTGCCCGGCCCAATCGCCGGTCAGTTTCGAAAAAGAAATCCAGCCCATCCTTCAGAGCAACTGTCTGAAGTGCCACGGCGCAAAGATCCAACTGGCAAAACTGGACCTGCGCACGCGCGAAGGCGCAGCCCGGGTGCTAAGCCCGAAGGCCGAACAAAGCCGCCTCTACCGCCTGGTCTCCGGCCAGGAAAAACCCGCGATGCCGATGGACGGCAAGCTATCCACCGCCGAAATCGCCATCATCAAACGCTGGATTGACGAAGGCGCGCCGTGGAGCGAAATCAAAGACGCCCCCAGCACCGATACTCAAACCGCCGCGCTGGAAGACATGAAACTGCCGCCGGAAGCCCGCCAATACTGGGCCTTCCAAAAGCCCGTCCGCCGCGCGCCGCCGACCGCCGACCGCAACCCGATTGATGCCTTCCTGAAAGACGCGATGCGAAAAGCGAACGTGACCCCAGCCCCGCGCGCCGACAACGCATCGTTAGCCCGCCGGGCGTATCTGGACCTCACGGGCCTGCCCCCAACGCCCGCCCAAGCCGCCGAATTCGTGAATGACAAATCCCCTGAGGCCTGGCCCAAACTGATCGACCGCCTGCTGGCTTCCCCGCAATATGGCGAGCGCTGGGGACGCCACTGGATGGATGTAGCCCGCTACGCCGACTCTAACGGCTATGAGCATGACTTCACCCGCCCCAACGCCTGGCGATTCCGCGATTATGTAATCAACGCCTTCAATAAAGACACGCCCTACGACGTCTTTCTCAAACAGCTCAACCAGGCCCGCGGGGAAACAC
>JANXXV010000950.1 GCA_025350445.1 Bryobacteraceae bacterium
CATGGACTGGCCAACGCCGCCGGTCTGGCATTGGGAAACCGGCTGCAAGGCAAGCCCGGGCACACATACTGCCTGACTTCCGATGGCGAGTGGCAGGAGGGGTCCAATTGGGAGGCGCTAATCTTCCTGGCGCACCATAATCTGAATAATCTCTCGATTCTGATCGATGAAAACGGGCTGCAAGGGTTTGGAACCACGGAAGAAGTGGCGTCACTCGATTACCTGGCCGACAAGCTGTGCCGGTTCGACGTGGATATCGACGTCGTGGATGGCCATGATCATTGCCGCATGGAAGCGGCTTTGAAGACACGGTCGCGCCGGCCGCACATTGTGATCTTGCGGACAACCAAGGGCAAGGGTGTCTCGTTCATGGAAAATCAGGTGGCTTGGCATTACCTGCCGATGTCCGGCGAGCAATACCGGTTGGCCGTGCTGGAGACGGACCGCGAATGAGGATCCCTTTCTGCAGCGCGATGGTCAGTGAACTTGACCCCGGGAAGTCGGTCTTCCTCACCGGGGACCTGGGCTTTATGGCGCTGGAGCCGCTGCGCGACAAGCTGGGGCCGCGGTTCTTGAATGCCGGGGTGGCCGAGCAAAACATGGTTTCCGTAGCGGCGGGTTTGGCCAAATCCGGCCTGGAAGCCTGGGTATATACCATTGCCTCTTTCTGTTACACCCGGCCATTTGAGCAGATCCGGAACGACGTTTGCCTGCACGGGTTGCCCGTACACCTGGTAGGGAACGGCGGCGGCTACGGTTATGGCGTAATGGGCGCGTCACACCATGCGCTCGAAGACTACGGCACGCTACTGACGCTGGGGGGCATGCACGTTTACGTACCGGCCTTTGATGAAGATGTTGCGCCGATGGTGAAGCGGATACAGGCGCTGGGCCGGCCGACCTATCTGCGCTTAGGGCGATGTGAGCGCCCGGCCGGTTTCATACTGCCGCCCTATGCACCTTGGCGCAGGTTGATTGAAGGCAATGGTCCGGTGATCGTCTACGTCGGCCCGCTGGCCGGAAGCCACCTGGCGGCCTGGCTCACACTCGACCCCGCTGAGCGGCCTGAGGTCTGGGTGGTGAGCGAATTGCCGCTGGATACGGGAGCGGTTCCCGGCGACTTCTTATCGCGCGTGGCGGCGGGCAGTGAACTCTGGGTAGTGGAGGAACATGTGGCGCATGGCAGCTTCGGCCAGGCGCTTACGTCGTTTCTTCTGCGAAGCCGTGTGCGCGTATCCGGTTTCGAACATTTCTTTGCCAAGGGGTATCTTTCAGGAAAATCGGGTTCCCAGCAATTTTATCGGCGCGAATCCGGAATTGACGCCGCCAGCGTGCTGCAGTTTCACGCTGCCGGCGCCGTTTGCCAGAGTGGGTGAGCTTGCATCCTGAATACGCACGAAAGATCTCGGCACTGCGCGGGCCCATCCTGATTCTGGGCGCCAGCGGATTCATTGGGGCCAATCTGCTGCGCCACATCCTCACGATCCGGAAGGACGTTGTGGGAACAGCGTTCGCGATGCCTGCCTGGCGTCTGGATGATGTCCCGCAGGAGAACGTGTACTATCTCGACTTGCTGGTACCGCAGAACCTGGAAACGCTGCTGGACCAGACGGCGCCCTCGACCGTATTCGATTGCGTGGCGTACGGGGCGTATTCGTTTGAGCAGGACAGCCATCGAATCTACGAAACGAACATCATGCTGAAGGTGGCGCTGCTGGATCTGCTGTGCGAGCGCGGAACGTACTGCTACATTCATGCCGGCAGTTCGTCGGAATATGGAGTCCACGCGGACCGTCCCGCCGAAAACGCGGCGCTGGAACCCAACAGCCAGTATTCAGTGAGTAAGGCGGCGGTTTCCGGCCTGCTGCAATTCACCGGGAAACAGCGCGGCTTGCGTTGCGCCAATCTGCGGCTCTACTCGGTTTACGGGCCGCTGGAAGAGCGTTCGCGCCTGATTCCGAGCGTAGTGGTGGAAGGGGATGCGGGGCGTTATCCGAGCTTCGTAGACCCGGACATCACACGCGATTTCGTTTACGTGGAAGACGCCTGTGAAGCCTTTACCGAGGCAGCGCTGGCGCTGACGCCGGCCCACTACGGCGACTCGTTCAATATCGGCAGCGGACGCGCCACCTCCATCGCCGAATTGGCCGCAACCGCACAAACACTCTTCGCGATTCCGACGCAACCGGAGTTCGCCTCCATGCCGAAACGAAAATGGGACTTTCACGGCCAATGGTGCGCCAACACCGCCCGAACGGCCGACGTGCTCGGGTGGCGCGCCCGCACTTCGCTCGCCGATGGACTTGCGCAGACCGCCGATTGGGTTCGTCAACTGCCCGACCGTAGCCGTTACGACCGCTCCGCCAAAGGCTTTGTCGAAAACCAGAACGAGAGCATTTCCGCCATCATCGCCTGTTACAAGGACGCGCAAGCCATCCCAATCATGTACGACCGGCTGGTGAAGGTGTTTGAGAAGCTCCACGTCGACTACGAGATCATCTTCGTCAACGATGGCAGCCCCGACAACAGCCAGGACGTCATCCAGGAGATCAGCCGCCGCAACAGGCGCGTTATCGGCATCACGCACAGCCGGAATTTCTCGTCGCAATCGGCCTTCCGCAGCGGCCTGGAAATCTCAAAGAAGCGCGCGTGTGTATTGCTCGACGGCGACCTTCAGGACCCGCCCGAACTGATCGAGCAGTTCGTCGCCGAGTGGCGCAAGGGCTATGAGGTAGTCTATGGCCGACGTGTCCAGCGCGAAGCGCCCCTGCTTATGCAGTTTTCCTACAAGCTCTTCTACCGCCTGTTTCACCAGCTTTCCTACGTGGACATCCCGCGCGATGCCGGCGATTTCTCGCTCATTGACCGTAAAGTAGTCCGCTGGATTCTCACTTGTCAGGAACGCGATTTCTTCCTGCGCGGTGTGCGTGCTTTCGTCGGCTTTCGCCAAACCGGCGTCGACTACATCAGGCCGGAAAGAGTCTTCGGCAAGAGCACAAATAACATGTGGCGAAGCTTCGGTTGGGCCAAGAAAGGCATCCTGTCGTTCAGCAACGTCCCACTGAACACGCTCACCGGACTCGGTATCCTTTCCTTCATCGGCGGAATTGTGCTGAGCGTAGGCCAAATCGCGGCGAAACTGCTGTTTCCCAGCGCCGCGCCGCGGGGCGTCACCACAGTGATCCTGCTGATCCTTGTTCTGGGCTCGGTCAACCTGCTCGCCGTGAGTATTGTCGGCGAGTACATCGCAAAGATTCTGGAAGAGGTGAAAGCGCGCCCGCACTTCATCCGGCTAAACATCATCCGCAGCGGCGAGGTCCGGCAGGCCGACATGCGGCGCGGGAACAACGGCGCGTGAACCTGCGCGAGCACCTCCGTGAACGCAACTGCCCGGTTTGCGGATCGGCCGACCGCTCCGCCGTTCTGCATCCCGCCAACTTCAACGAAGCGCACCTCGACCAATTCGCCTTCGCCTCGCGTAAGCTCCCCGAATTGATGCACCTCGACCTGGTTCGCTGCCCGAACTGCACCCTGGTCTATGCATCACCCGCGTTCACTCCGGAGTTCCTTTCCAGCGCCTATGGAGGCGCGGCCTACGATAGCAACGACGAAGCCTATTTCGCCGCGCGGACGTATCGCGGCCATATTCCCGCTACTCCAAACCGGAGTTCGGCGTTGGAAGTAGGAACCGGCAACGGAGCATTTCTGATCGAGCTAGAAAAAGCCGGATTCGAGAATGTGTGCGGCGTGGAACCATCGTCCGCGGCCTACGACACGGCGCCACCGCGGATCCGTGAATTCATCCGGCCTGGCATGTTCCGTGCCGCCGACTTCGCGCCCGCCAATGTGGATCTGCTGGCTTGTTTTCAAACGATGGAGCACCTGGAAGACCCGCGCGAACTGTGCACATCGGCCCTGCGATTGCTGAAGCCCGGCGGCGCTATCTACCTGATCACCCACGACTACGATTCCTGGGTCACACGCCTGCTGGGCCGCAAGTCCCCTATCTTCGATCTAGAGCACCTGCAACTGTTCTCGAAATCCAGCCTGCGCTATCTGCTGGAATCGAGCGGCTTCGAACGGGTGGAGATCCGCACCATCCGCAATCGATACCCGCTGTCTTACTGGTTCCGGCTGGCCCCGCTCCCGAACGCCGCCAAACGATTGGTCATTCGTGCGCTGAACGCAACACGCATCGGGCGAATCCCGCTGGCCCTCAACATTGGCAACCTCGCGGTTACGGGATACAAAAGCTACTTGCGGTAAAGCACCAGATTCGTTCCACAAAGCAGTTGGCGCACCCCGGGAACGGACTCGACCACCGGTTCGGCCATCGCCAGCATTTTCGCCACGCCGGTGGGGCAGAAGTAGGGTACCAGGCAAAAATACTTCTGCGCCGCTACGGAATAACCTTCCTGCCGAAACCACCCGTTCAACATCGGCGGCCAGTATGATTTCTCATCGTGCTCCCGATGGTAGGTGGAAGTCTTCTCTATGATCTTCATCGCGGGATTAAACCCGTTCGGCTCCAGCGCGATAATCGCGCGAAACCGCTGCGCGAGATGGGCGATCGCCGCTTGCGGCCGGTCCAGATGATGCAGTACTCCCCGGATCACCGCCACTTCGACGCCGTTGCTCTCAAGATCGTAAATGTTGCCGGTTTCAAACGACACCGAACGCGCCAGATGCGCCGGAATCCTCTTCTGTGCCACCTCCACTGCGTTCTCCGCCGGTTCGATGCCGCGAATTGCCGCCGGACCGAATTTCTCCGCGATCTCCATGGTGAAGAATCCGTCTCCGCAGCCAATATCGGCAATCCGCACGGCTTTCGAAAAATTCTCCGACAGCATCTGAATCAGCCCGTCCGTCTGCCGCCCGGTGGCATATTCGGACGACCACCGCGATACTGCAGTATAAACGTACCCGCCGTGTTTATCCGTATCGGCGGTAAACGCGGCGACGTTTCGTTCGAGCGGACCGGTGGGATGACTCATATTCTCAAGAAGCTCTCTTCGTCAATTCCATGTGGGCAAAATCGCAGTCCCGAATCAGCGCTCCACGTTGGGCGTGAATGCTGGCCGGCCCAATTTCAAACATCTGGATGGAGGTTACCAGCGCCCTGATCTGGGGGACCGATCGCGGATAGCGGCCTCGGTCCAAACGGCGCATGGAACGCTGCAGCGCGGAATCGCCGTCCTGTAATACGGGATCCAAGATGTGAATGCGTCCGCCGGACTTCAGGCAGAAATGCAATTCCTTCAGCAAACTGACTAGCAAATCGTTCGCCAGATGATGAACCGTCCCAGCGAACAGGATCTCGTCGAAGAAGTTCTCGTCAAAGGGCCGCTGATGCAAATCCGCCGCCAGAAAATGCATTCTGGGGTGGCCGGCAAACCGCGCCTTGGCCGTCTCAATGCACTGGGGATCCAAATCTACCCCGTAGTATTCAAACTCTTGGAAGGCATCCGCAATGTGCCCGGTGGCGCAGCCGAAATCCAGAAGCCTGCCGGGAGCTTGCAATACGGAGCGGTAAAGGTCCCGCTTAAATTCGGGTGCGCCGAACACGCGCTGCACGGCGTTCCAAAGATAGGGCTTAATTCCAGACATGTGCCAGAGCGGACTACGGTATCAATCGGCACTTGGGCACGCGTGCATTAGGGTGCCGCCCCTAGGAGTCTGTCGGAATGAAGCTGTTTTCGATCAAGAATCAATCACTTACAGACCATGCAACGTTCGTAAGTTATTGATTCTACGTTCGAGAAATTCTATCTCCGACAGACTCCTAGAGCTGATCGCCCTGCTCTTCGCCCAACTTCACGTTCAACTTAACGTTGCGGCCCGCGCGATACACCGTCAGCTCTACCGTATCGCCGGGCCGCTTCTTATTAATCGTCCGCGAGATCGCATCCGGCCGGTCCGCCGCGCGTCCATCAATGGCCACAATCAGATCCCCGCCCACACCCACCTCGTTGTTCCCGATTACCACCACCTGGCGCGGACCTTTGAGTCCAGCCGACGCAGCAGCCGTTCCCCGCTCCACTTCCTGCACCAGTAACCCGCCCGTGCCCGGCAGATCCAACGCTTCAGCCAAATCTCCGGCCACGAATACTACCGACACCCCAAGCCGCGGCCGCTTGAAGCTCTTCCCTGCCTGATAGCCTTCTAGCAGCGCCTTAGCCCGGTTGATCGGCATGGCGAATCCGATTCCGATATTCCCGCTGGGCCCGTAGATCGCCGTGTTGATGCCAATCACATTGCCGAACGAATCCAGCAGCGGGCCGCCGCTGTTGCCAGGATTGATGGCGGCATCGGTCTGCATCATCCCTTCCAGCTCCTGATTCTTTTCGTCGCGAATGGTCCGGCCCAGGGAACTGATGATACCGGTGGTGAGCGTGCCGTCGAGTCCAAACGGATTCCCGATGGCGAGCACTTTCTGCCCCACCTGCACGGCATCGGAATCACCCAATCGCAGGACGGGCAGCTTCTTCTTGGGGACGATCTGAATCAGCCCCAGATCGTTCTGCGGATCG
>JANXXV010000249.1 GCA_025350445.1 Bryobacteraceae bacterium
CTGGGCCGCCTGGTAGAAAACCGCACCGAACCCATCCAACTCCAAGACGAGTCCGAAGCCAAGTTCACCCTAGACACCCGCCGCGCAGTAGCAATGAAAAACAACCTCACTGTCCACCTGTCACTCCCAGGCCAAAAAGAGGACGAAGCCCAAGCAACGTTCATAGCAACCCCGCAAGACCGCACCTGGCAGGACTACGCCGTAATCATGTGGCAACCCTACCCAACCGAAACCCTCCCAAAACTCCAGGCACTCAACATCAACGGAGGTCAACACAACGGTCGTAACGGTTCCCTCCCAGACGCCCTAATCGAAAACAATCTCCGCTGGTACTCGGAAAACATCGGCACCGATTTCTATTCGGAATATCACCGCTACCGCTCGGACCGAACCCAGAACTGGTCATTCCTGCAAGCCAAGGAACTCTATGCAAAAGATCCAACCAGCAAAGAAGCCTTCAAGCGCCACCCCAGCCTCTGGGACCCGGTCTGGCGCACCAAAATTCACGATCGCCTGGTAGCCGCGGCCAAGCGCAACGCCCCTTACCGCCCATGGTTCTACAGCCTAGCCGACGAATCCGGCATCGCGGACCTGGCAGCATTCTGGGACTTCGATTTCTCAGATGAATCGCTAGTGCCGATGCGCCGTTGGCTGGCCACGCAATACCCGTCGCTAGCAGCGCTGAATCAGGAATGGAACAGCAACTTCGCCACCTGGGACCTGGTCACCCCACCAACCACGGAAGAGGCAATGCAGCGCAAAGACGGCAATTTCTCCGCCTGGGCAGACTTCAAGGAATGGATGGACATCTCGTTCGCCGACGCCCTGAAAATGGGCACGGACGCAATTCACGAAGTGGACAAAGACGCCTACGTCTCAATCGGTGGCGGCCAAATGCCCGGCTGGGGCGGCTACGATTACTCGCGGCTAACCCAATCCCTAACCGCCATCGAGCCATACGATATCGGCAACAACGTAGAGATCATTCGTTCCTTGAACCCGGACATGCCGATGCTAACAACCGGCTTCTCCAATGGCGATTGGGAAAAACACCGCGTGTGGCGCGAACTCCTCCACGGCAATCGAGGCCTAATCCTCTGGGACGAAAAGCTGGCCTACGCAGCCAATCCCGGCGCCGCCGGCAAATACTACGAAGAAATCCGTAGTGGCATCGGAGCCCTCATCATCAACAGCACCCGTGTCACCGATCCCATCGCAATTCACTACTCGCAAGCCAGCATGCGCACCGAATGGATGCTAGCCCGCCGCCCCCAAGGCGATGCCTGGACCAAACGTCTCGCCAAGATCGAACGCACGGACAACAACTTCATGCGTCTGCGCGAATCCTGGTGCCGCCTCATTGAAGATCAAGGCCTGCAATACAACTTCGTCTCCACCGCCCAACTCCAGAATGGCGAACTGCTGAACCGCGGTTACCGCGTACTGGTTCTACCCGCTTCCAGTTCGTTATCGAAAAACGAAGCTGATGCCATTCGCGAATTCGCCGCGCACGGCGGTCTGGTGATTGCAGACGGCGACGCTGGCACGTTCAACGAGCACAGCCGCCGCTTGCAGAAATCCCTCATCGCCGATTTAGTCACCAATGCGCACGCGCTCGAATACCAACAGGACCGCCTGACGAAGAAGGAAGGCAGGGCACACAAATCCCTCGGCGACCTGCTGCGGTCAAACGGCGTGCGCCCCGAATTTACAGTTACCGATTCCGCCGGCCGTCCTGTAGTCGGCGTCGAAGTGCACGTATTTCGCAATGGCGGAACGCGCCTCATCGCGCTGCAATCAAACCCGCAACTGCGCGTAGACGAACTAGGCCCGCCGGATTTCCGCTCCAACGAACGCTTCGAAGTTCCAGCGAACGTCACGCTTACGCTGCCATCGTCCCAATACGTCTACGATGTCCGCCTGGGAAAATCAATGGGCAAACAGAATACAATTGCGGTCACAGTCAATCCGTATGAGCCAACCATCTTCGCAATCGCGCCACACCCAATGCCTGACCTGCGCGCGGACGCCCCCTCCACTGCCCTCCGTGGTTCAAACGCCGGCATCTCCATCGCCTGCGACCGAACTCCAGCCGCCATTCACATCTTTCACATCGGCGTAGAAGATCCGCAAGGCAAACCGGTCTTGCACTACTCTGGAAATATAGTTGCCAAGGACGGCCACGCTATGAAGCTACTGCCGCTCGCCCTCTATGATCCGGCAGGACAGTGGAAAATCCGCGTCACAGACACCCTAACAGGTCAGACCAAGATCCTCGCCGTCACCGTAAATTGAAAATGGGAAAAGCAAAACTAGCCACCGCATTACTGTTCTGTGCACTGCAAGCCCCAGCGCAAATCTATTCACCCATAGTGCTGAAGAAA
>JANXXV010001014.1 GCA_025350445.1 Bryobacteraceae bacterium
TGCCATCAGGACCAGCAGCCATTAAGGTATAGCCGGAGCACGACCAGCAGCACCGAGGCCACTGCCACTGTTGGCTCCGCCCAAACCGCCCCCCGAAGCGGGCCCTCGGCGCCTGCTATGGGATAATTGGGGAATGCGAACCAAATGGGTCAAGCAGCGCGAGAACGATAAGATCCGCACACAGATGCACTATGCCCGCAAGGGCATGGTCACGGGCGAAATGGAGTACGTCGCCCGCCGGGAAAATCTCTCCCCGGAACTGATCCGCAGCGAAGTCGCCCGCGGCCGGATGATCATCCCCGCAAACATCAACCACGCCTCGCTGGAACCAATGTGCATCGGCATCGCGTCGAAATGCAAAATCAATTCGAACATTGGGAACTCCGCCGTCACATCGAACATCGATGAGGAACTGGAGAAGCTGCAGTACTCGGTGAAGTATGGCGCCGACACGGTGATGGATCTCTCGACCGGCGGCGACATTCCCCGTATCCGCAAGGCCATCATCGGCGCATCGCCCATTCCCATCGGCACCGTGCCCATCTATGAAGCGCTCACCCGGGTGCGCCGTGTGGAAGACTTAACCATCGGCATCATGCTCGAAGTGATTGAGGAGCAAGCCGAGCAGGGGGTGGATTATATGACCATCCATGCCGGCGTCCTGGTCCAGTATGTTCCGCTCGCGCGCAATCGAATCACCGGCATTGTCAGCCGCGGCGGGTCCATCCTGGCCGAGTGGATGGTGAAAAACCACAAGCAGAACTTCCTGTACGAACGCTTCGAAGACATCTGCAAGATTTTACAGAAGCACGACGTCAGCTATTCACTGGGCGACGGACTGCGGCCCGGGTGCCTGGCCGACGCGAGCGATGCCGCGCAATTCGCTGAACTGAAGACTCTGGGCGAGCTGACCACGGTTGCATGGAATTACGATGTGCAGACGATGATCGAAGGACCGGGTCACGTGCCGCTGGATCAGATCAAGCTGCAAGTGGAGAAGGAAATGGAGCTATGCCATGAAGCTCCGTTCTACACGCTTGGTCCGCTGGTGACCGACATCGCGCCCGGCTACGATCACATCACCTCGGCAATCGGCGCGGCGCTGATCGGCTGGCACGGCGCTTCGATGCTTTGCTACGTGACGCCCAAGGAACACCTTGGCCTGCCGAACAAAGAAGACGTGAAGGCGGGCATCATCGCCTACAAAATTGCGGCCCACGCAGCGGACATTGCGCGCCACCGCCCCGGCGCGCGCGACCGCGACGACGAGCTTTCCCGCGCCCGCTACAACTTCGATTGGAACCGGCAATTCGAGTTATCGCTGGATCCGGAAACCGCGCGCTCCATGCACGATGAGACGCTTCCGGAAGAAGGTTTCAAGGACGCGCACTTCTGTTCGATGTGCGGCCCCAAGTTCTGCTCAATGAACATTCACTCGAAGACGGCGGAGTTTACGGCCGAGCAAGCCGAGGCAGTGGTGGCGGCCTCAGAAGCTCCAGGCCGGCAGTTGGTGAATTTGGCGGGGGACTAGTTCTCCTCGTCGAAAACTTCAATCGCATTGACGCACGCATAATTCTTCTGCGAGACGAAGGTGATGTTCAGCTTGCCCTGGGCATTGGCGCGCAGGCCGCTGAACTTTTTTCCACCGCGCGGAACGAACCGCCCGCCTCTTTGTAGATATCGAAGGATTCCAGCAGCGTTCGTCCGTTGCCGTAAACATCGAACACGCGGCTGCCGGCTCCGCTGGCATCTCCCCGCTGCGGCCCGAACCACTGCTCGGCGAAATGCAGCACTACGGTGTATCGCCCGGCCGCCACCGGAATCGCGTAGTTGAAATTTCCGTAGCGCTCGCTTTGATGAATTCCAGGGTCCGGAGTTCCCGTCACTACTTCCTGGCGCAGCACAAGCCGGCCGCCCGACACATAGGATTCCGGGAGCCAAGCCTGTCCGCGGCTGCCGGTGAAACCAGTCTCTCTGGCAACAAACCGGATGGGGTGCAGTTTGCGGGCGTCGCCGGGAACCAACTCAATCGCATTCAAAAAGGCTCGATCTTTTTGAGACTGAAATTGCAGGTGCAGAAATCCATCTGGTGAAGGCGATATCTGCTTGAAGACCTTCATATCGGCCGTATTCGCGCCGGCGGCGTCCAGAATCACGTCGAATAGATCGAGCAGGGTCTTGCCATTTGCGGCGATTCGGAATAGGCGGCTCGTTTCACCGCCGCCGTCCAGATTCCCGTCGCCGAACTTCGTCTCCGCGAAGAACAACCGCATCTCATACAGTCCCGGCGCGAGAGGAATATCGTAGCGGAAATCTCCCGATCTGCGATTTTGGTAAATAGTGGGATCTTTTGTGCGCAACAACGTCCGGAACGAATCGATTGATTGCCCTCCACCGGAATAGTATTGGTCGGCGGACCAGGTCCGGCCCATGGAATCCAAACGATTTCCCGTTCGGGATCCAGCCATAATCCGGACTGTTCCTCCGGGCGTTGCCAGGCCGGCCGCCCTCTGAGGATTCGCAACCGCGGCCGGCGTTCGAGGTTCTATTTCGGAGCGTGTATTCCACCGGAGTCCAACGGACGCTGCCGCCAGGAGCAAAATCGCCGCGGTTGTCCAGAGTAACCACCAGCCGATCCCGATTTTGGTCCGGGGCGGGGCAGGCGCTTCTACCACTCCCGCAACCACTTCCGTCCGGACGATGAAGCGCGGCGCGTACTGTCCGGCGGGGATCATAATCTGAACGGGACGCCCCAACCCGGCCCCGTGATAAAACTGGTCCAGCCGCTTTCGAAGCCGGTGCGCCTCCACCCTTACAATCGAATCGCGCTTCTTATCGAATTCCGGCGGGCGGCCGAATGCCTCCACCGCAATCGTGTATTCCTTCAACTGATCCGCTTGACCCTCGAAGTACTTGTTGCACACGAACTCCAGCAGAATCCAAAGCCCGCCGCTCCGTTCGAAGACGCCTGCCGACTGCAGGTATCGAAGCTCTTCCCTGGCCGTCTCAATTCGTGCCGCCTCCGTGGCGTGAGGGTCCGTTGGGTGAAGTTGAAGCATGAAATTGCCGCCTAGCAGAGTATATCAACGTTTCCAATGCACCAGACCGGCTGGTTGCAACACGCGTGTAACATCGTTGAGAACATTGAATCAGGCCCATGAGTAGCCCCTTTATCCTTGCCAGCCTTCTTCAGCCCTAATAGAATCATCAGTACTTCAGGGTTTAGTCTGGCCTCACGCCAAAGTTTATTGACTCCGGTGAGTAGCCGTTTCTATACTAGAAATACGGTAGTACCAAGTTCAGGGGAGATTTTATGTTCAGTCTACGTTCGACTTCAGGTTTTATTTGCGTGTTAGCGCTGGCGCTGCCGGCCTTCGCACAAACGGGAAGTATTCAAGGCGTCGTGATCGACTCCGCCGGCGCTTCCATTCCGAACGCCAAGATCGCCGCCTACGATCAGGCAAAGCAAATCGTCGCCCGCGAAACAGTCAGCGGACAAAACGGAGGGTTCTTCCTCAGCCCGCTTCTTCCCGGCCGCTACGCCATTAAAGTGGAAGCCGCCGGATTCAAAGCGATAGAGAGGACGGATCTGACGCTCGATCAGAATCAGGTAATGAATCTTGGGTCCCTCACTGCCGAAGTGGGGCAGGCCTCGGAATCGGTCACGGTGGAAGCGCAGGTGCCACTGGTGGAAACCTCCACGGCGCAGAAGTCGTTCGTCATCAGCTCGCGCCAGGTAACCGAGCTTGCCTTAAACGGCCGCGACTTCCAATCGCTGATGCGCACTCTGCCCGGTGTGGTTTCAAACGATGCCAGCGATTTCCGCCTGGCCTTCAACAACACGAATTCCTTCAACGTCAACGGCGCTCGCGGCAGTGCGAACAACGTTTTCCTGGACGGATCCATCAACACCGACGTCGGCGCAAACGACGGCCAGTACACACAGGTCAGCCTGGACGCAGTGGGCGAGTTCAAACTC
>JANXXV010001037.1 GCA_025350445.1 Bryobacteraceae bacterium
AACGCCACCCATCCGCTGCCCGGAGTCTTCACCGGCAAGAACTGCGTGATGCTCGGCGACATGCCGTTCACTCCGCTGGGATTGGCCGATGGCCGCATCCTGGTCCCCATACAAATAACGCCGCTCGGGCCAGACGGAAAACTGTACAATCCATCCGGTGCCTACACCTACACCGAGGTAGCCGTCCTGCTCGGTAGCTGGCACAACGGCAAACTGCAGTGGGAGATGTCGCAGCCCATCAAAGCCGACCCCGCCCAAGCCACGCGCGGCATGGACGAACCCACGGTACAAGTCCTCAAAGACGGCCGATTGCTAATGATACTGCGCGGGTCCAATGACCGCCGGCCCGAACTCCCCAGCCGCCGGTGGGCGTCATTCTCACACGACGGCGGCCGCCGTTGGACCGCGCCTCAACCGTGGACATACGACGGAGGCGCATCGTTCTTCAGCCCCAGCGCCTGTTCCCAACTACTGCGGCATTCGTCCGGCCGACTCTTCTGGCTGGGCAATATCACCCCCGAAAACGCGCGCGGAAATCGGCCCCGCTATCCATTCGTGATAGGTGAAGTGGACCGTACCACAGGCCTGCTGTTGCGCGGTTCGGTCCAAGTCGTCGATACGTTGCAAGAAGGCGAAGATCCGGTGTTGTCTCTCTCGAACTTTCACGCACGGGAAGACCGCCGCACGCGCGAAGTCGTCCTGCACATGACTCGCCTCTTCGCGCGCCCGCAACTCTGGGCCGGAGATGCGTACGTATACCGGATTCGAGTCTGATCAATCCAGCCATTGCGTCAACGTCCACATCAGCCCGCCCAGCATGCCTGCCCCGCCCAATAGCTTTACCGTCATCACAATGTTCTGACGCAGCGTATACTGCTTTGGAGTGAAGTCCGGTTCCACCGTTTACTCCGCCCGCCAGGATTCCGGGACCGCGGAAATCGCTTGCGTCCGCCGCCGCCCGATCCGCCTTCTCACGTTATCGCGGAAACGCTGAGCGGCGCGAAACGCCACGCCCATAAATCCCTCACCCCGCTCTTCCACAACGACGGTACCAACGAAAGGCAGTTCAGCCGTGATCACGCAAACTCTGTCAACACCTCCGCGATGGCCGTTCACGTCTTCCAGTTGAACGGTAATGTCGCCCAAGTGCTCCTCGAAACGGCCGCTAGCCAGCCGCAGCCGCCGTTCCACATAGCTTCGCAGTCTATCGGTCAACACAGCGCCGCGAGCATGAATGAAAAGCCGCATTCTGATTTCCCTCTTGGATTATTCCGATTCAGCCGCAAACCAACCCGGCTACCCATGGTTGATACAACATTTTTTCCACGGTTTGCAGCCGCCTGCCCGTCGAACTCAGATAGGCAATCACATCGCCCACGCGCGCGCCCAGCAGTGCCCTGCCCAGCGATCCCAGTATTGAAACGCGATTTTTGCGCGCGTTCTCCACCTCCGGAAACACCAGCGTGTAGACACTGCCGCCGCCCGTCTCAATGTCGCGCAGAAGCACTTGCGAGTTCATCGTCACCAGATCCGGCGGCACGTCCGCCGGTTGTCAAATGATGGCCCGCGCAATCTTTCTCTCCAGCGCCAGCAGGTGCCGGCCTTCAAGTTGAGACCGTACGAACTTCTGCATCAGCGTAAGCCGCTCCGCGTCTGGCTCAGTCAGCCAGACGGTCTTTTCCCTTTTCATGAAAGTTCTCCTATCCCAAAAAAAGCTTCTAGAGTTGGAAAGAACGAACGCGAAAAGGGCGAGAACGGCCGTGGCCTGCCTCGGGACTCCAGAGCGACAACGTTTCCCGGCGCAACGAAGAGACATAACCGCCGCAACTGCTGTGCAGCACAATTGCGGTGTAAGCGTCGAACCATGGAACCCCGGGGCAATCTTCGGCGTCATTCCGGGAGCATCGAATGTCAGCCGGGGATGTTGAGCTAAACTGCGCGACGCGATTTGTGACCCACAAAGACCGGCCGAGGCGGCAGGAGCCGGGGGAACCGGCTGGCAGAATACCAGCCAGCAGCCAAAAGATGAAGAGCGAAGTCAACACGGCCTTCAATTTGTCGCGGCGTCTCATTATTAACTATCCTTAATTTACCACGTGTCGTGATCCATTGACGAACCACCTAAATGAAGTGGTGCGCGCCGTCCTGCTAATCGGACGCGGCGCCACGGCGTACATGTTCTGGTAATTGATTATGATGGTTTCCCAAGGTAACTTTTGATAGAATCGTCAGCAACTATGCTTCGACCCAGTCTTCGAACACTCTATATACTCCTTGTTCTCGCTGCTCAGTACGCATTCGGACAAGGGGAACAAGCCAACGTCGCCGGAACCGTGACCGACGTGACAAAGTCAATCGTTGAGGATGCACAAGTCACCATCCGTGACACTGCAACCAACGTTGCCGTCCGTACCGTCACCAATTCGTCAGGCCTCTTTTACATTCGCGCCCTGAAGCCGGGCACCTATGAGCTCACGGTGGAGAAGAGCGGATTCCGCACTTCGAAACTCTCCAGAATTCCTTTAACCACCGGTCTCACCGCAACCGTCGACATCACGATGCAGATTGGAACCGTTTCCGAATCCGTCGAAGTTAGCGCATCGGCCGTTCAGCTTGAAGCGCAAAGCTCAAGCCTGGGCAACGTGGTCGCCGGGCGGCCCGTAATGGAATTGCCGCTCCTGGCGCGCAACCCGCTGGCATTGGCAGCCCTTACTCCGGGCGTTATCCCCACCAGCGGCCAGCAAGCGAACGGCGGAGGCATAGTCGGCCTTTCCACAACCTCCCAAATGGGCGGAGGCCTTGCACAGCAGAATGGCTTGCTGATTGACGGCGCCGAAAGCCGCGGCACCACCGAAGGCGGCACGTCCTACTCCATCCCGGTTGAAGCGGTCCAGGAGTTCAAAGTGGAAACCACTACCTACGGCGCCGACCTCGGCCGCGCCGCTGGCGGCGTCGTAATTATTGCAACCAAATCCGGCACAGACACGTTTCACGGTACCGGCTACGAATTTTTGCGAAACGATCATCTGAACGCCAATGGCTGGCAGAACAACCGCAACAACATTGGAAAGGCACTGTTTCAGCGAAACGTTTTCGGCGGCAACATTGGTGGACCAGTCATCAAGCACCGCACCTTTTTCTTCTTCAATTATGAAGGTACCCGGCAAGGCGCGCCAGATCAGGCGCTCGGCACAGTTCCTACTTCCTTGGAGCGGTCGGGCGACTTCTCCAAGACTTTCGACCGCACCGGTAAGCAGGACGTAATCTTCGATCCAACGACGACCCGCACCGATCCAAGCCGTCCGGGATTCTTTGTCCGCGATCCGTTCCCCGGCAACGTTATCCCGTCGCTTCGCATCAACGGAATCTCCAGCAAGGTAGTAACGTACTATCCGTCGCCGAACCGCGCCGGGGCCGGTCTGCAAGGAATAAACAACTACCTGATCACCGGCAAGGGAGTCACAAACACCGACAACTACTTTACTCGAGTAGACCATGTCATCACCGAGAAGCACCACATTTTCGGTCGAGTCGGCTATGCACCGTTTTCAAATTACAGCTCACTTTCGGGTCTTGCCTTTGCATCCCGAGCGATTAACTCAAACCCCGGTACGCAGGCCATGATCAGCTTGACTTCGACGTTTACGCCAAACTTGATTGGGGAAGCCCGCATCAGCTACACCCGGCTCCAGTTCAATTCATTTCCTGTGAGTCAAGGTTTCGACATAGCCACGCTCGGTTTCGGCCCGCCACTAACCAACAATGTGCTTTACAAGCAATTCCCTGCCATCAACGTTCAGACCTACAACTCAGGCGCCGGTCTCAGTGTCACCACAGCCGCTGTGAACGATTTCGACCCCCTTGGCGGGGCCACCCGCACGTTGAACCCCCAGGACACTTGGCAGGCGCAGTATCACCTTACCCTCGTCAAAGGACGCCAAACCCTGAAGTTCGGCACCGATCTGCAATTGATTAAGCTAAACGCTTACAACTCCCAATACTCAGCGGGACAATTCAATTTTGATCGTTCCTACACGCAGGGCCCGGATCCAAACCAGACTACATTGAATGCCGGCAACGGCCTGGCCAGCCTGCTGCTAGGGACGCCTGTCCAAAGCACTCTCACCATCACGCCCCAGCTCTTCCTCTACCAGAAATACTACAGCTTGTATTTTCAGGACGATTACCGAGTCACTAACAGACTGACATTGAATCTTGGCTTGCGCTGGGAGTACACCACTCCATACGCTGAAAAATTCGGCCAGATCGGCTATTTCGATCCAACCGGAATCGAACCTGTCACCGGAATGAAGGGTGTATTCAAATTCATCAAACCCGGCGGCTATCAATCGAATCCGCAATACTTCAATTTTGCCCCGCGCGTGGGGATTGCGTACAAGTTCGACGATAAGACCGTCGTTCGTGTCGCCGGCGCCATCTTCTATGCGTCCTTCGTAGGCGTGAACGCCGCGGCAACCGACTTCGGTAACGGCGGATTTGTCTCCGTACAGGGCTCTCTAGGACCGGCCTCGGTCTATCCGAATACGCCGCCCGCTGGTGGCTCCTGGGTTAACGCGTTCACCACTGGAATTCAACAGCCAACACGCGATACCGATTTCGTCGGGCAAAATATCCGTGCCGACCTGCTGGATCGTAAGAAGCCTTATCTCAGCAATTGGACCTTTAACATCCAGCGTGAGGTTACCAGCACTCTGTTAGCCGAAATCGGCTACGTTGGCTCCAAAGTGACACACGCCTACTGGAACCGGATGCACAACATGGACGACCCGGCAATCCTGAAATACGGTTCGGCCCTGACGTCGCTCGTTCCTAATCCCTTTTTCGGCAAAATTACCACCGGCCCGGTCAGCGCGCAAAACGTCACACTGGCCCAGTCCCTGCGGCCATTCCCGCAGTACGGCGATGTGCTGATTTTCCGCGATCCGTACGGAAACCAGAACTACCACAGCTTTATCGCGAGAGTTCAAAAGCAGGCAACGCACGGGCTGATGTTCACCATGGCCTACACGCTCTCGAAAACAATTGCGGATACCGCACAATCGAACACCTGGGTTGTGGGACCCAACAACTCCCTGTACAACGCGAAGTACAACCGATCGATTGAAGCCAACGACGTTCCGCAACGCTTGGTGTTCAGCTACATCTATGATGTGCCGTTTGGAAAGGGCAAGCAGTTCATGACTTCCGGAATCGGCGCGATGGTGCTGGGTGGCTGGGAGGCCAGCGGTATCTCGGTATTCCAAAGCGGCCGCCCGATTCTAATCACCGCTCCCGATCAAACCAAACTGCTCAATTTTGTTGGAACCAGCGGTCGCGCGGACCGGCTACACACCGGCGTTCTAAGCTCCGGCCAGACGCTAAGCAAGTGGTTCGACACTACCGCTTTCCAGACGGCGGCACCATATACAATTCCGACAGACTCGCTAAGCCAGCCGAATCTTCGTAGTCCCCGCAGGATCAATACCGACTTTTCCCTGATCAAGAACAACAAGATCAAGGAGAAGTACAACCTGCAATTCCGTGCGGAGATGTTCAACATCTTCAACCATCCGCAACTGGACGCCAGAGGCGCCACCACGGACGTCACAAATGCTCAGTTCGGCCAGATCGTAACGGGCGGCGGCGACAGAAACGTTCAGTTCGGTTTGCGTTTCCTGTTCTAGATCACTCGCAAAACAGGGCGGGCCTCAGTGCCCGCCTAGAGTTGCCAACTAACATGCGACGACGAGATTTTGCCAAAGCGGCACTCCTATTGGGAGCCGCCCGCTACGCTCATGGCGCCCGCGGCCTTCCGGAGCTGAAAATCACCGGTGTCAAGGCGATCCCGACCAGCGCGGGGCATCACTACCAATGGGTATTCCTCAAGATTCTCACCTCGGAGCCCGGTCTTTACGGCATCGGCTCCGCCAGCAACCTGAACCAGGCCGCGGCGGTAGCCGCAGCGATCGAGAAACAATACGCGCCATTTTGGATCGGCAACAATCCGGCGCAAATTGAAGACCTCTGGCAAAGTACCAACGTGCGCACATACTGGCGCAACAGCACAATTCAGAACAACATCCTCAGCGCGCTGGACATGGCACTGTGGGACATAAAGGGCAAACGGGCCAACATGCCCGTGTATGAACTGCTAGGCGGAAAAGTGCGCGACGCCGTCCCGATGTACGCGCACGCCGACGGACGCGACCCGAATGACGTGGCCGATAACGTCCGCAAATATATGGAGGAAGGGTACCGCCACGTTCGCGCTCAGATGGGCGGCTATGGCGGCGGCGGAATGATTCCTCCGGGAAAAAGCCGCCGTCCCGAAACCGGATTCAAAGGCATGGCCTTCGACGAGGACGTATATCTCGAAGTGGTCCCCAAGCTCTT
>JANXXV010000045.1 GCA_025350445.1 Bryobacteraceae bacterium
GAATTCATACTGTCGTCGTTCTTAGAGGAGATCAGTTCCAAAGGATACCGCGCCAGCAACGACTGCGACCCGAGCCGCGATTCCACCGGCGCAGTGTATTCCAGATTGTCTTTACCCAGCTCGGCCTTGCCAGACGGCGTCCCAAATCCGCCTTCCGCAAACGGCAGAAACGGAGTGCCCGGTTCGGAAATCCGCAATCGGACAAATTGATCCCGGTCCAGTTGCTCTAGCGTAATTCCCTTGACGTATGGATGGTCACTCGCCAGCAGCGTGCGGATCATATCGTCATCGGTGTCCCGGAAACAAGGCTCTTCGAATCCCATCCGCTCCGCCAGCAGCCGGAAAATTTCGACGTTCGATTTCGTCTCGCCGGGTGCAGCCAGCGCGGGCCGCGCAAGTTGCAAATAATAATGCCCATACGCCAGATAAAGATCGGTGTGCTCCAGAAACGTAGTTACAGGCAGCAGAATATCCGCATGATCGGCGGTGTCGGTTTGAAACTGCTCCAGAACAACGGTAAACAGATCCGGCCGCCGCAACCCCGCCAAAACCCGATTCTGCGCCGGAGCAATCGCCGCCGGATTCGAATTATAAACCACCATCGCCTTCACCGGCGGGCCGTCCAGATCATTCAGCGCCGCCGCCAATGCCGACATATTCACCAAACGCGCCGGGCGTCCAATCGCCGACAAATTCTGCAACTCAGGCATCTCCAAACCCGCGCGATTCACCTGGAAGCCCTGGGAAGTGGACAACTGAATCCCGCCCCCGGCTTCCCGAAACGACCCGACCAGCACCGGCAGCAACGAGATAGCCTGCACCGCAGCCCCGCCCCGCTCACTACGCTGGACGCCATAATTCAAACGGATCACCGCCGGCCGCGTAGTCGCATACTCGCGGGCCAGCGTGGCAATCTCTTCACGACCAATCCCAGTCAAAGCCTCCACACGTTCCGGCGTATACTTCTTCACCCGCTCCCGCAGCGCCTCAAACCCGGTGGCGTACTTCGCCACATAATCGGCATCGTGCAGATTCTCGCCGATGATCACATGCATCATCCCCAACGCCAGCGCCAAATCGCTGCCTGGATAAACACCAAAGTGCTTATCCGCCAGCTTTCCATTCCGCGTCTTCACCGGATCGATGGTGTAGAACTTCGCGCCCTTCCGCCGCGCTTCCACAATGAACGGCCACAGATGGACGTTCGTCCCCAGAATATTCGCACCCCACGCGATAATCAGCTTTGAATGAACAAACTGTTCCGGCTCGGTGCCGTAGCGCGACCCCAGCGCCTCATTCGTCCCCACCATCCCCGCAGCCGAACAAATCGTCCGGTCCAGCCGCGAGGCACCCAGGCGATGAAAGAACCGCCGGTCCATGCCGTTGCCATTCAGGAATCCCATCGTGCCGGCATAGCTATAAGGAAGAATCGCCTCGGGCCCAAACTCCGCAGCCACGCCCTTCAATCTCTCCGCGATGGTATCCAGCGCCAAGTCCCATGAGATCCGCTCAAAGCGCCCCTCGCCTTTCGCGCCCACCCGCCGCTGCGGATAGAGCAACCGGTCCGGCGAATACTCCCGCTCCAGATACTTCGCAACCTTCCCGCACAGGAACCCGCGTGTAATCGGATGATCCGCGCGTCCGCGCAGCTTCGAACCCACGCCGTTCTCCACCTGCAGCACCAGCCCGCAAGCATCCGGACAATCCAGCGCGCAAACACTATGGCGTATCTCTGGCATCTTCAAATTATAAAGGAGATGGGATGCCCGAAGTTATTTCGCGATCAGTTCCAATAGGCGGTCTGCTTGCCGTCCGCAGCGCTCACTTGTGGGGAACGGCGTACACTCGTAGTCATAACGGCTGGTGCGCCGGATGCAGTCGTTACCCGGGCGAGCCGCTTGAATTTGAAAGGCTACTCATTCCATCGGTGGCCTTTTGGGTCTATAGCGGTCACCCCCGCGGCGCCACTGAGTAAAGTTCCAGCCGTTGGTATCGGGCCGAACACTCTAAAACGATCCTCTCTCGCACGAAATTTCCATAACGATCTGCCCGTAACGCCGCCCGGCCGTCCCAATTCCCGACCACAACACCAACCGTTAATCGAGCTTCCAAAAGAAATGGCCCGGGAATTCGTTACGCAGCATCTTCAAAGCTCACAACGATCCGCTTTCCAAGCGCGTTCAATGCAGCTTGGATTCTTTCCGGCTTCGTGTTGTGCTTGGGATCGAGCATCCGTCGAACGACCGTCTCGCTCACGCCCAGGCGTTCCGCCAATTCCGTATTGCGCAACCCCTGATCGCGCTTGGCAATATAGAGCGCAAGTTTCGGAGCCAGATACAGCGGTACGCCGATCGGGTACTGCCGCCGCTTAAGAGGCGACGGAACGGGGATAGAATCTCCCCTTCGAATGCGCCCGGCGAGCGCTTCCGCAAGGCAATCCATGGCTTGAGCGAGCGAATCTTCCAAATCGTCGCCGCCAGTGAAGGCTTCGGGAAGGTCGGTAAATCGAACGTAGAATCCTTGACCGTTCTCTTCACGGACAATACTGGCGGGATAGGTGGCAATGAACATCTAAAGATCCTCCTTACGGATACCAAGCTGCTTGCACATACCGAGCAAAAGACCCGGCCCAAGCTCCTTCTTCAGATCTTTGACGACGGTGAACCGATCGCCAAGATAGAGCGTGCCGTGACTGCCTGCACCTCGCTCCGGCGCCCATTGATATGTGAGCCCTTTCCGGTGTGCAGCCGACGGCCACTCGATCAGTTTTCGTGCTGTGTTTGATCGGCGCTGATCCTCAGAAATTATTAAGGAGATGCAACGCCCGGAGTTATTTCACCACGAGATCTAATGGCCGCTCCGGAAAGAACTTTTCGTGCCGGATACGCCTCCATCCGCGCGCCGTTCGCACCCAAGTGTCTCGGGCCAAGGAACCGATCAAACGATTCTCAGCTTGTCCATACACCCAGTAAACAACCAGCACGTTCCAGCTTGTCTCGGTCATGTACACAATCTGCTGCCGCGGGATCGGGCGTTTTTCCGGCGGGATCGCCAGCAGGCCTCCCAACAAAGCGATAGCTTCCGGACGCGTCATTGTCTCACCGGCGGGAAGGGTCCCCACCCATTCGGGCGCGTCCATCGCCTCCACCATCGTCTCGATTTCGGTTTTCGTTTTCGCTTGCCGCATCGCGGAAAACGTGGCGGCATAGCTATTCAGGATAGTCTGCTTGAAGTCTTCTTCCCCTGAGACGCAGGCGCATGCAATCAGGAGCATTCCGGTAACCCGTATAACGCAGTTCATTGATCCTCCAAATTCAACCGGCTCCGATGAACAATCGCGCGTAGAAAATTCGCCAACGCGGCCAACAGCAATCCGCAAAGTCCAATGAATAGGAGCCATCGGCCGGTACTCGCGGCGGCCTTGGGTCCAATTGGCAACAAGGCAGAGTACAAAACCGCCTGCAATGCTATTGCAAGCGCCACAGCCGTCAAGCGCTGAGCATTCGTCTCAAATTGCTGTTGAGAGGCCAATTCGAAAAGCAAGCCCTTAACAGCCCCGAGTATTTCCTTGGCCAGAAAACAGCCGTGCGCGGGCATTCCCCGCAATCTCTGGTCGGCGTCCCCTGCTGCAAAGGTTTGCAGCATCTCCTTCTCAAAGCGCTCTCGAAATCTTCGAGGGTACAACCAGAGAACGAATCGCATTATCGCCATCTAAGCCTCCCGAAGAAGCACCGCCGCCGTTGCCGTCATCGACTTCAAGCGCTGAATTTCGGCATCCAGTTGCTTCCGGCCCGCTGCCGTGATGGCATAAGCCTGTTTGTCTCGCGAAGAATCCTCCTGGGCAAAGGGCTTTATCGACCCGTCTTCTAATAACCTCTTGATGGCGCCATAAAGAGTTCCCGTGGTTATCCGTACGCGCCCTTTGCTGAGAATCTCAATATCTTTCATAAGCCCATAGCCGTGAAGAGGCTTGCCCGCTAAACTCAAAAGAATAAAAAACACGGGTTCGGTGAGGGACTTGCCGTGGTAGGCAATCGGTTCTCCAGCGACATGTCGCATAACGACATGTTATCTCTCACGCAAAAATATGTCAATCCAAACTGCTGCCTCCTAATCGCGGCCCGTTTTCGGATATTCCCGCCGCTCGGAAATCGGCCACTTGGAAGCTGGCCACTCGATCAGTTTTCCGGGCTGCGGTCTGATCGGCGATGAGTCCCAGAGGTCGGTAAATCGCTCGCTGTACTCCGGCCAACGCTGTTGCGGCAAATTGATCAGGACGACCGCGAAGGTCAAATGTGACCGAAGGGCACGTGATGCCGATTCACCGAACAGTCGGTCACGGGTAAGCAGACAATCAAATCCGCTCGCTACAGCGACTGACACAAGTTGACCGTTCGACAGAGCCTTCCATCCCCTGTTCGCGGCTGTATCGCAACTAACGCCGCGCCCGGTCAGCAGCACACTCAGGTGCACGTCCATGTTGGCATCAAGCAGCCACATGGAAAGCTTCTGTCAGTTCCGCCGCAACCTTCAGCACTTCGGATAGAGATTCCGGCCCAATGACGTTGTCGTATGCCGCATTGATGTCGTCGACCGTCATGTCGTTCGCCAGACACTCCAGAATCAGCGATACCGATAGACGGGTGCCGCGGATGGTCAACTTCCCGCCGAGGAGATCAGGATCGGCGACGATCCACCGATACTCTTTGTACGCCGCAGGCTTCCACTCAGACATCGCAACTCCCATCGACCAGTGTAACGGAACCAAACCAGCCAAAAAATCCCAGTCCCAACTATTTTCAACTTTCTTTCATTCAAAACAAACCACTTCCACGCCAACCCACCAAATTCCCCACAACCCTCATGCTAAACACTGGAACCAGTAAGAAGGAGTGTGAGCAAATGGCAACCCTAGCCCAAACAGCGGCCAACCACCGCAATGCGCAACACAGCACCGGACCGCGCACCGCCGAAGGCGAAGCCGCCGTACGCCTTAACAGCCTGACCCACGGC
>JANXXV010000062.1 GCA_025350445.1 Bryobacteraceae bacterium
GCCGTTGTTCTTGAAATAGGCGGGGATGGTGGCGACGTCCGGCAGCGCGGGGCGCCAGTACTGATCGTTGTTGTAGATGCCGCTGGTGGACGGGCGCAGGCCGGTGAAGAGCGCCGTTCGCGACGGGTTGCAGAGTGGCGCAGCGCAATGGGCATCGGCAAACAGCACGCCGCGCCGGGCGAGTCTATCGATGTTCGGCGTATGCACTCCCGGGTAGCCGCGAAGACAGCCGACCCAATCGTTCATGTCGTCCACTGAGAGGAAGAGGACATTGGGGCGTGCCGGTGCGGCTGATAGGGCGCTGGACGCGAGAGCGCCGCCGAGAAATTCTCTGCGGGTCATGGCTACGCCGACGCTGCCGCGGGCGCAATGCCGATGAACTGACGAATCGCGCGCGGCACCGCCGGGTCAAAGCCCGCGGCGCGCATTACGTACTCCGGTACAGTCCCTTCGAAGTCCGCGGCTCCGACCGCAAGTAATACCAGCTTCGCCGGAATGCCGGTTTGATCGCGGTAGGCCTCGAGTGCTTCGAGCGGCAGATGGCCGCTGAAGAAAACAAAGGCATCGACATGCATTCCGTTTTCGCGGGCGTGTTCAATGGCAGTGGAAGGATCCGCCGGCCCCGGCTCCCTGGTGATGGCACGGCACACCTGCCGCAGGTTCGCGGTCCTGGCAATGTCGATGAAAGCAGGTTCGCGGTCGAGCAGGGCGATATGCGAATGTGCGTCCGCGCGGGCGAACTCCATCGCCATGGTCGCCGCGGCATGAGCGGCCGTGACATGAGGCATTCCGTGGCAGCGGGCATCGTTCGCGAGCAGGCCGGCGTCGATTCCGAGATAGAGACGCTGGCCTGTTGGCTCGATGTTGGCGAAGGCGAGGTGCATGGCCTCTTCCAGGGCGCCGGCTACAATATTCGACGCCTGCCACGGGCCCGAACGATACTTTGCCAAGGCCGATAACAGCGCCGCCGGGTGGACATTGGCGCGGCGGATGCGGCCGCGGTCCACCAGCCGCATGACCACCAGCGCAGTGGCCGCGCTCTGCGGCGCAATGAGGCCGGCCTCCGTCATATGGCCCAGATTCCGCACCATTGCCATATACGGAATGGAGCCGAGCAGCGCTTCCCAAACTGCCGCCGATTTGCGGCACGGCGGTGGGATAACGTCGTGCGTCAGGCGGTAGTCTTCCACCAGCCGGACCATCTCGATCTCGTCCGTGGTCCTTTTCAATTGCTCGAATGCGTAGATCTGGCGAAGATTGCCGTTGGCGATATTCGGCGTCGCCAGGTGGCCAAGCTCCCCTTCCACCGCCCACTGGAAAAGCGCGTTGTGATCCGGCGTTGGGGGCTTGGGATGAGATAGGCGTAACAGGTCGCGATGCGACCAGCCTTTGCGATGACGGTGTTTCAGAATTTGTGCAGCCAGTTCCTGAATCGGCTTAGATGTGTACCAATCGGCGACTGCCGAACGCAGTCCGCGGCCCCAACCGCGCAGGCTGCCGGCATAGGAGGCGAATTTGCAAAGGTGCGCGCCGGTGCGGGCGACCCTGGGGAGCGCATGCAGGGCGGCGGCGTTGGTTTCGGCGTCCGCGAACCGCGGACTGGAAGCGAGGGCAAGCGCATACAGACAGGCGTCGTGCGAGAGGGCGCGGCCGGATTCGGAGACTTCTTCGATCAGGCGCACGGCGCCTGGGCCGTCCGTCCGCAGCGAATCTTTTACCTTCCGGGCCGCGTCCGCGTGAAAGGCGAACTGCGCCGCCCGGTAGTTTCCGGGGTCTCCTCCGAGAATGAGAAATGTTTCCACCGTATACATATTATTGCTCCACCGGATGAAAGCGAAATGGTGCGGATAAAAAGCGGAAGCCAAAAGCGAATACGCGACAACGGCGCAAGCTTCCTACGACCCGCACTCTGAAATTCCTGTTTTAAGAGTTAACTACAGAACCACGCTACTGAAAGAGGCCCGGCTGCGAAGGCATGTGGAGGGCAGCGGCTGGCGCGGGTAACTGCGGAAACGGAACTGGTAAATCAACGGATGTTTTCAATTAGCTGCCTCCTTGTGAAGATGTTTGGGAATTTATCAAGGTTAGCATAGATTATGCAGTCCTTCAATCGATCTCACATTAAGAAACGATTAAGGCCGGGGTGGCTTGATGCGGTGCCTGTGTCACTTGCCGCCACGCCCGGTGCCGTTTTCCCGGGTTTGGTTTCGACAGGCTCTTGGTAGACGGAATGTTCATGGGAAGCGGCGGAGCATCTTGTCCGCATTTCCGCGGGAATTACGCGTTCACCAGTAGCGATAGTGTTCGCTACGACGCGCTGCAACGCGCACAGCCGGAGGAGGGTTTGTGAGTCCCGTATTTCGTCAGGAGGCCAGCTTAGGCCAAGGGAAGCGTCCCGATGAGGAGCTTATCGTAAGCGGCACCGGAGCATACGCCGCTTGCGAGACTATTGATGGTTTTCCCGCCATCTACGACGATTTTCTCGGACGATTCTGCTACGCACGCCTGGTAGGCGGAGCGTACGAATCAACCGGCATGCCGGTCACGTCCCCGCCGCCTCCCGACATTCTGCGGATCGCCAGGCAACGAATGCGGTCCGCGACGGCTTAGGCCGCGGCGGACGGCATTCGTGGGGGCGGCCTTCCTACCGTATAACTTCGAGCGGCCGTAAGTCGATGCTGCCGTTGGACAGGGGCACCGAAATATCGGTGCCCACCACGGCCTTGCTGCGATTCGTTTCGAGCCGGGATTGCTGTTCGTTCAGGTAGTAATAGTTGCTGCCCGCGTGGGCTTCGTATTGATTCCCTTCGTTGTCGCGCAAGCGCACCTGGCCGGAAAGAAGATCGCCCCCGGCGGCGCCGCGGCGGTCCGCGGCAGCCATCCGTTCCTGGAACATCTGCTGTCCTAATTGCGACTGCGATTCCAGATAACGGCGTACCATTTCAGTATCGCGTTGGCCGGCGGCGCGGTTGGCCATTACCCACTGGACATTCCACTTGATGGACCCCTGCACGCGCTGCATGATGGCTGCCATGTCCCCTTCGCTTCCTTTCGGTCCGAAAAATCCGCTGACATCCTGCGTGTAGTTGCCGCCCATCAGATTCGGATCCGGCGAGACGAGCAGTAAAGTGTTGGCGATCAGGCGTCCGCTAACCGCGACGCCGCGGCGAGTACCCTCAAACGTCACCTCGCCGAAAGCGTT
This sequence comes from Bryobacteraceae bacterium, assembly GCA_025350445.1. Next base: position 3,203 of record JANXXV010000062.1, read on the forward strand.
GCGGTAATTGGTGGCGCCCCCGCCGGAGGCCAGCCGGTCCGATGCTGCGGTAAGATCTGGGCGCGGACGCCTGCCCGTGATGTGTAATCCCTCGACTCGCAAATCCGCCGCAAGGGCCCGCAGAGCGTACATTTCCGCCACTTGCCCGCCAGTGCGATACGGGCACCAGTCTGTTCCCGCCATGGGCGGTTTGTTCGTAAATTGGCGTGAGAACTGCCCCGGAATCATGCACTTGTTCAAGCGGGTATCCCCGAGAATCAGCCCCGACGACCCATCCGGGCTGCTGAGCTGAAAGCCGGTCCGGACGTCGGAATTCGATAACCGCATTACGCCCCCGGCCGCCCTCCAGCCGACAGGCTTGGCGCCAACGAAGGCCCGTTCCGTTGCCTCCTGCCACTGTTCCATCTGAACCGCGGGTGATGCCGCGCGTTTTTTATCCGAAGATCCGCCGCCGTAACGGAAGCTCTTCAGTATCGCCAGCAAGCTATCCCGATCCCCGCTGAATTG
>JANXXV010000064.1 GCA_025350445.1 Bryobacteraceae bacterium
GCCCTGGAAGCGGAAGTTGGAAGGGTTCGGCGGCATAGCGGCGTTACACTCGAACCGGCGCCATTGCGCTGGCTGGCCGGATAGGTTGCGCAGGGTTGCGGACGTACCGCGGATTTCCACTTGGGCAGCGCCATCCACAGTGACTTCGACCGTGCACTTACCCTGATTGGAATTACCGCCTCCCACCATGGAGGCTTGCCGTTGATAATTCTGGCCGTGTACAGCAGTGGTAAGCGTGGCGCACACTGCGAAAGCTCGTAATAGTTGGCGTCTCATCCGATTCTCCAATCAATATAGTAAGCATGTTTAAGGCCATCAGGCTTTGCGGTGATTATTTAGAGTAGTGACCTGCTTGTAACATGCTTTGCGCAAGGAGTTTAGTGGCACGCAAGCACTACGGAAAAGATTGTGGAATGCATGTGGCTCCCCTTGTATCTGCGTAAAAGTTCTTGCTGTTATGGGTAAGAGTGGCCTCTATGAGGCAAGCGGACGGCGTTTGTAACGGCGGCTGTTCTCCTGCCCCGGAACGGGCACAATTGTACGCCCGGTATCCGGTATGAGTCGCTATCAGCGGGGCCGCCGTATGGGTAGCCGGTGTTCTGAGTAGCAACGGAACAGAACAAAACCATAAAATCACGCCGCATCCTATCGTTGTTCAACTGCTGCAGGAACGAGCCACCTGATCATCGCGACTTTCACGGTGTCGTTCACGGCAAGGCAACAGATCATCGCGTAACCGAGTATCGCGAGCATCTGCTCCCACGGAAGCGGAGTGAGGTCCGGGAGACCTACGAACGTTAAGGCGGTTCCCGTGAACGCATCTGCCGTAAGGGCCAGCATGAGAGTCTTGCTGGGCATGGTCGCCCAGAACCACTCACGCTCCCTCGCTGACACGATGGAGAAGACAGCGAAGTAAAGCAGCGTCAGAAAGCTGAAGGTGTAAAGGGCATTGGCGTTCGCCGCCAAACCGAAGCGCGACCAGCCGAAGTACAGGAGGAGGAGAGCCTCGGCGACCATCACCACGCCCAGCACCACGGATACAACGATGAAGCCCCCGATGTTCCAAGTCTCCGGCTTCCTGGACCAGCGGACTTTATCGGTGGCAAGGGAAATCTTGGCGAAGTCCGTCATAAACACAAGCAGCAGCATGGCAAAGGCGGAGACGACGAATTTGCCGGTCACCACGAACGCGATGGCGACGAAGGCCGCCTTCAGGATCGTCCGGCTGATCTTGTTGATGATCCACGTCAGGATGCGCTGGTAGATGGTCCGTCCCTGCTCGACCATGGCCACGATATTGGTGAGTCCGGGTTCGGTGAGGACCACGCTGGCAGCGCCCTTGGCGACGTCGGTCGCGGTGCTGACGGCGATTCCGACTTCAGCCTGGCGCAGTGCCGGCGCATCATTGACGCCGTCGCCCGTCATGCCGACCACATGCCCAGCGGCCTGGAGGTGCTGCACGACGATGTACTTGTCCTCCGGATAGACCTCGGCGAAGCCACCCGCGCCCGCCAACAGGTCGACGGTCTCGTTACCGGCCTGGGTGCCCGCGGCCTTCAGGTCCGCCACGCGGCGAATATCGGTCAACCCGACCACTTGCGCGATCTCACGCGCGACCGGCAGCGCATCGCCGGTGAGCATCTTCACGCTCACGCCGAGACCGCGGAGTGCGACGATGAGTTGTTTGGCGTCTGGACGGGGCGGATCGTACAACGTCACCAATCCGGCCAGTTCGGGGGTTCCCGGCTGCGGTCCGCGGCCCACCGCCAGCGTACGATATCCCTTGAGGGCGGATTCGCTCACTCGTCCTTCCAGCGCTTCGATCTCTGGGGGCTGGAGCCCACAGGCCTGCGCCACCGAGCGCACCGCTCCTTTCATCACCTGCAGATGCTGCCCATTCACTATGACGACTGCCTCGGTGCGCCTGTTTTTCGCATCAAACGGCGCGAATGAGATTGGCGTGACCGCAGGCAAGCCGTCAAAGATGTGCCGTTCTTTCGCAGCGGCAAGAAATGCCAGATCGATCGGGTCCTGGTTGGCTTCCTGTGAGGCGAGCGCTCCGGCAAACAGCACGTCTATTTCTGTCGAGTGGCCCAGCGGGATCACTCCGGTGACGGTCAGTTGGTTAATTGTGATCGTGCCCGTCTTATCCACGCAGAGCACGTCCATTGTGGCGGCATCCTCCACAGCGCTGAGACGCGTGACCAGCACACCGCGCTTCGCCAGTTCGGCCGACCCGACGGCCATGCTGACCGTGAACATGACCGGCAGGGCGACAGGCACCGCGCTCATCAGCAGGACAAGCATCAGCGGGACCATCTCGATGAGCGGCAGGCCGCGCACCAGCGACAGCACGATGACCATGCTCAACAGTGCGCAGACGATGACGAAGAGCCAGCGGACGACCTTGGCCACAACCGCTTCGATGTGGAGCTTCGGACGCGCAAGTTGCACTAGCTCGGTAGTGCGGCCGAAGTAGGTCTGCGCCCCGGTTAGCATCACCACGCCGTTGCCTTCACCCCGGCGGACCATCGACCCCGATGGAAGCACATCACCTGACTCCTTCTCTACATCCATCGACTCGCCGGTGAGTGCCGACTGGTCGACGCTCAGCGATCCGGTCAGGAGCTTTATATCTGCCGGGATGATGTCGCCCGGACGCAGGCGCACGATATCGCCGGGGACCAGTTCCCTGGCCGCAATCACCTGCCAGTTAGCATCGCGCAGCACTCGCGCACTGACCCGCAGCCGCCGCCGCAACGTCTCGACGACGCCTGCCGCCCGGTGCTCCTGCGCAGTGCTCAACACGGCGTTAACCACAAGCAGTGCGCCCACCACGGCGAGATCCGCGAATTTATGCAGTACAGCGGAGAGAACCATGATCAGCTCGAGCATCCACGCCGACAGGCCCCAGAATTTTTCGAGGAACTTGAGGACCGGGTGTCCTTTCTGTTCGGCCACCTCGTTGTAGCCGTGCTTCTTCAGGCGGACGGCGGCGTCCGCGCCAGTGAGACCCGTCTCGGGGTTCACGCCGAGTGCCGCGAGGGTGTCGGGAACCGGCATGTCATTCGCCCCGGGGCCACTTCTGATTACTGGCGTTGACCGTGTTGACATGAGCCGCCCATCAATCCTTATACTGTTGCACGCTCAGGGTTCGCCATAGGGCGCTAACCGGGGAGACGCCGGACGGAGGATCCGCTCTACTCATTAGCGCAGGCGACCCCAATGCTTAGCGTATACTTTTGCCCGTTCCGCGGGATGACGCCATGAACGTTCACCTCATTCCAGAACTCGAACGGCTCGTCCAGCGCAAGGTGAAATCCGGCCGCTACCACTCCGCGAGCGAGAAGGAGTTTAGCGGCACGCAAGCACTGCGGAGAAGATTGTGGAAAAGCGCATGGCTATCCTCGTGCCCGGGTAAGATCTCTTGCCGCAAGGGTAAGAGTTACCTGATTTTAGTTTGGCAACGGGTACAGCCGAAGCTCTTTCATGGGGAAGTCTTTGGCGTTGTCCGTCAAGAGCGGAAGGTGGTGCGTGATCGCAATGGCTGCGATGGTCGCATCTGCAAGGGTGATCGTCTTTCCCTTTTTAGAGTGGTCCCGTTTT
>JANXXV010000111.1 GCA_025350445.1 Bryobacteraceae bacterium
AAATGACGGGACCGTGGAACATATGGAAAACCAAAACCAGGTTTCCCACCTTTTCCACCGCCCCTTGGAAATCTCGCAAACCCCGCGAGATTTCCACATTCCCCCCGCCCCGGCGGCTTGTCCCCTAACAAATCAAAACCAAGAAAGGAAGTCGCCGCTGCGCGGCTCCGTATTTCCCTTTTTCATGACGTTCGCTCCCTCGCGGCGCAAAACCGTTTTCATGCTCATCCTTCGATTGGAAAATGCTCGGGATGCAAGGAACTAACGACGTAACCGCCTGGCCTTGAAACGAAGACCTTGTGCTGGCCGGGAACCGGGCCCGAATTCGCCGGATGGCTGCGGAAGCGAACCTTGCCGGACTCGATCCGATCTTCCCCCCAGCTACGAGCACTCATCTGTTTTGCCGCCCAATCTTGTCACCCAAGGCTGCCGCAGAAATCCATTCGAGCAGATTCGCGCCGTCCCGCAAACTTCCGGCGCCAGAACCATGTAACCCTGATCGGCAAACTTCCGGGCCTCGATCGCTTGTGAATTCCAAATGTGGGGATTGCGCATCATCGCGGCCGGAAGCATTTCTTTCCCTCCGGACCTCCTCCGCGATATCGACCTGATATTAGGCGCTGAAAAAAACGATTAGAGACCTGTTGATACGCTTGTTAGAATATTAATATCATCGGATGATCGTTCATCCGGTACCAGACCACTTATGCCGTTAGTTGCCCGAAAACTCGTCCCCTCCAGCTTGCGCCAACAGATTGCACGGGAGATTCGCCAGGCCATTTTGAACCGGTCTCTGCTGCCGGGCGAAAGACTTGTCGAACGGGAGTTGGCGGCGCGTCTGGGAGCGAGCCTGACCGTCACCCGGGAGGCGTTGATCCAATTGGAGATGGAAGGGTTGATTATCAAAAAACCCAACGCCACCACACATGTAACGCAACTCTCCCGCGACGATGTAGAACAGGTGTTCGCGGTGCGCCGCATTCTAGAGCGGTTCGCTTTTCAACAAGCCGCGCGAAGGGCGTCGCCGGCACATATTCAACGGCTGGTGGAGTTGCACGAAAAAACTAAACAGGCGGCCGCTTCCGGGGATGGATGCGCTTACATAGGAGTCGATCTGCAGTGGCACGAAGCGGTTTGGCAGGCGACCGGAAACCAGTGCTTGTGTGAAACTCTCAAGCGAGTCGCGCTGCCCTTGTTTGGTTTTAGTTCCATTCGGGTAGCAACCCAGGACGGGTTCGACCTGATGCAGGACGCCATGACTCACTTTCCCCTTCTTTCGGCAATTCAAGCCGGGGACCCCGAAACTGCGGTTTTGGCTTTTGACAGGTTCGTACAGATTTGGGAAACCCAGTCCTTGCACGCGTCCGATCCGATGGCCATGGCTTCCCCGTTCGTAGGCTGAAGAGTAGGCTGAAGCGCCCTTGACAAGCTGTAAAGCGAAGTGATAATCTGAACGAAATCTAAAATGATCGATCATCGATCAGAGGATGTTCGTGATACTTTACAAGCTCTGCTCTCTCGGGATTACAGGACTTTGCACCATTGCATTAGCGTATGCCCAATTAAGCTCCGGATCGGTTAGTGGGGTGGTCACCGACTCGGCAAGCGCGATAATCCCCAAGGCCGAGGTGCGGATCACAAACGCGGAAACGGGCCTTGCCCGTGAAACGCGCACCGACGATACCGGACGATTCTCTTTTCCCAATCTGCTTCCCGCCAACTATGACCTTTCGGTAACCGCTGCCGGATTCAAGACTGCGGTGCGCAAAGGTGTGCAACTGCAGGTGGACCAGGGGCTGCGGATGGATGTTCAACTGGAAGTCGGCTCTGTACAGCAGCAGATTGAAGTGGCTGCCGAGTCGCAGCTGATCGAGAGCGAGAGCGCAAAAGTAGGAACGGTGGTGGAAACGCGGCAGATCACGGAATTGCCGTTAAACGGACGCCAGTTCGCGCAATTGATCTTGCTTACACCCGGCGCGCTTCCCATCGCGTTGGGGCAATCCACATCCTTCAAGGTCCAACTGGGCGCGGGATCTTACTCGCCGGTAATCAACGGGCAGCGCAGCCGGTTTAACAACTTCACGCTGGACGGAGTGGAGAACAACGACCCGATGTTCAACAGCTATGCGCTGAACCCGTCCGTTGACGCGATTCAAGAGTTTTCGGTGCAGTCGCGCGGAGATGCCGGCGAGTCCGGTCGCTCCATGGGCGCCGACGTCGTCGTGGTCACGCGATCGGGCACCAACCAGTATCGCGGCAGTGTTTGGGAGTTTCTCCGCAACACTGACCTGGACGCCAGAAACTTCTTCGATCCGGCGCGGCCTTCTTTCAAGCAGAACCAGTTTGGCGGCACCTTCGGCGGTCCGGTACGCCTGCCGTATTACAAGGGGCGGAATCGCACCTTCTTTTTCGGTTATTACGAAGGTTTTCGATACGTCCGTTCCGCGAACAATATCGGTACAGTTCCAACCGCTGCGATGAGCGGGGGTGATTTTTCCGACTCGCGTTTACCGCGCATTTATGACATCAACACCACGCGTGCCGATGCGTCGGTTCCGGGCGGCTATACCCGCAATCCATTTCCCGGGAATCTGATTCCTCAAGCTCGTATCAACCAAAATGCGCAGAACATCTTGAAGCAAGTCTATCCGGCGCCGAACCTGTCTGGATTCACGAACAACTACATCAACACCACGGGGCGCAAGCAGGAGAATGACCAGGGCTCTATCAGGGTGGATCACAAGCTGACGGATAACAATACCCTATTCGGCCGAATTTCGTACAACGACGGATATAACGCCAATCCGGGTGGTATCCCATTGGTCTCAACCACCGTC
>JANXXV010000126.1 GCA_025350445.1 Bryobacteraceae bacterium
GGGCATCGCGCCTTCATGGTGCAGCTTCGCGAAGGGCAGGCTGCTCACCCCGGCCGCATCGCCAAGACTTTTGACAAGCTGCGCGCCGCCGGTGGAGACAACGTAGACTTTGCCCTGGACGGCGCCGCCTCGCTCTCGCCCGGAGTCGCCGGGACCATCTGCGACGCGCTGGAACGTTTCCATCTGCTTTGGTTCGATGAACCGTGCCCCTCGTTAAACATCGCCGCTTTGCAGAAACTGGCTCTGGAACGGGTGACACCCCTTGGCTTCGGCAGAAGTATCCACAGCGGCACCGGATTCCAAAATCTGCTGCGCGAGGGTGCGCTCGACGTGCTGCGCCCGGACATTGCCCGTAATGGCATCACGCAAATCCGCCGGATGGCGGCCATGGCGGAGACATACTACACGGCCGTGGCGCCCTATCACGACGGCGGGCCTATCGCCACCGCCGCCACGCTGCAACTGGCGGCCAGCCTGCCTAATTTTTTCATTCAGCAGATTCCGGCTCCGCAAGCCGAAGAGGACATCCGCATGCGAGCATCTATCACTGGGGCTTCAATTGAAGCGGTGAAGGACGGATTTGCCGCCCTGCCCACCGGGCCTGGCCTGGGTATCACCGTGAACGAAGAAGCACTAGCGCAGTACGCGGAGCGTGCGGCATGAAACGGCGCGACCTGTTCACCGCCGCCGCAGCCAGCCTGTTCGCCGGTAAGACCGCCATGGCTGGAATCGATTGCGGGTGCGCCTTTGCACCGCCGCAGAACGCGCTTGGCGGCGACGCGTTCCACGCCGTCGGTTCTAAAATCAAGATCACCAACGTGAAGGTGTTCGGCGTCTCGCTGACGCCCGGATCAGACCGCCCCTACGTCTTCGTAAAGATCGAAACGGACTCTGGAGTAGTCGGCTGGGGTGAGGGCACGCTCGAAGGTAAAGCCGCGGCCGTAATGGCGTGCGTTCAGGATTTCCGCGAATTCCTGATCGGCAGCGATCCCATGCAGGTGGAGCATCACTGGCAGTCGATGTACGTCCACAGCTTCTACCGCGCCGGTCCGGTGATGGGATCGGCCATCTCTGGAATTGACCAGGCCCTTTGGGACATCCGCGGCAAAGTGCTGGGCCTGCCCGTGTATCAATTGTTAGGCGGCCCGGTGGACCCAAAGGGCGTCCGGGGCTATTACCACGCCCGCGCCAACACGCCCGATGAGTTGCAGCAGTTGCGCCAGACGGCGGTGAAGCAGGGCGTCTCGTGCTTCAAGGCGGGCATCCCGGAATACTACGAGTTCATCGAGACGCACGCCAAGCTCAAGCGCGCCATCAAGCATATGGAGATGCTGCGGGAGAACCTCGGCCCGGACCTGGACATTGCCGTGGACTTTCACGCCAAGACCAGCCCCAGCGTCGCCTCCATTCTGGTGAAGGAAGTGGAGCCGCTCCGGCTACTCTTCATCGAGGAGCCATGCCCGCCGGAGAACGTGAAGGCGATGGCCCGGATCGCTAAACGATCCACCACACCGATCGCCACCGGAGAGCGCCTCATCGCCGCGTACGGCTGTCGCGAACTGATCGAAATGGGCGTCGTGGACATACTGCAAACCGACATCAACCACGTAGGCGGAATTACGGCGCTATGGAAAGTGGCCGCGATGGCGGAGGCGTCCGGCATCGTGATGGCACCCCACGCCTGCGAAGGGCCCATCGGCGCGATGGCCAGCCTGCACGTAGACGCAGCGATGCCGAACTTCCTGATCCAGGAAATTTGCAGCGGTGTGGAACCCGGCCCCAATGAGAAGGTGTGGGCGGAGTGGATGGGCTTCCCCGTAATGCGCATGGTGGATGGCCGGTTCCCGCTGCCGACCAAGCCGGGGCTTGGCTTCGACCTGACGGAAGAGTCGCTGAAGAAGTATCCGTTTGGCGGCACGCGTCCGATGGCCAGGGTATTCCATCAGGATGGTTCCGTGGCTGAGTGGTGACGACAGGAGACACCTTTTCCACTACCGCATCACGGCGAAACTGGGTGCCGGCGGCATGGGGCAAGTATTCCGCGCCCCCCGATTCGCGCCTGTCCCGCGACGTGGCAATCAAGATTCTTCCGCCAAACGCGGATGAAAATCTGCATCAACGATTCACCCTTGAGGCGCATGCGGCCGGTGCGCTGAATCATCCGAACATCGTCGCCGTCTACGATGTTGGCTCGCATGAAACTAAATCCGGCAGTTCGAGTCCTGCGCATCGTATCAAGTTACTGAATTGCCTCAGGATTTCAACTGCTCCGCAGTTCACCATGCGGGTGATAACAGATTCCATTGCACCTGCTTGCGGCTAAAGGTCTATTCGATTTTGAGTGGCTCCAACTGCCGGATTTAGGATGAAGGAACTCCAAACATCGTCTCTGAATTGGTAGTAGGCGAGCCGCTCGGCGATCTGGCAGCACGCGGTCCAGTGCCTGTGACGCAGTTGCTCGACCTGACAACGCAGATCGGGGACGGCATTGCAGCCGCACACGCGGCGGGCATCGTCCATCGCGATCTGAAGCCAGAGAACATCATGATCACTTGGGACGAACGCGCCAAGATTCTCGATTTTCGGACCGGCCAAGCAACAGCCCCGCCAAAGCGTTCTAAGCCCAACTGACGAGACGCTCGGCATGACTCACACCCAGCCCGGCCTGATCATGGGAACCGCCAACTACATGAGCCCGGAGTAGGCCCGCGCCGCCGCGTCCGACTACCGCTCCGACCAGTTCTCTTTCGGCGTAGTTCTGTATGAGACGGTGACCGGGAAACAGCCGTTCTCACGCGAAACCACCGTCCAAACAGCGCCGGCACTGCTAGCCGACGATCCCCCGGCAATTCCAGCCGGCGTGAAGATTCCCGCGCCGTTACGCTGGACCATCGACCGCTGCATGGCGAAGGACCCGCAACAGCGCTTCTATGGCGCGGGTGACAAATTGTGTTACAAGTACTACTATATGGACACCACTATTCGGAATCTTGATGAACGGATCTACCGTGCCTTGAGAGCTCGCGCCGTCCTGCAGGGTCGCAACGTAGGAGAGCTTCTGAATGAAGCGATCGGAGGGTATCTGGCGAGGTTCGCAGTCAGTCAGGGCCGCTCCACATTACGCGATCTCAAACCCGAGCCGTTTTCGGAGGGCAACGATTTCCTGAGCCAGGAAATCGATGCGATCGTTTACAGAGAACGCCGCCAGTGATCGTACTCGACTCTAGTTTCCTTATCGGCTTTTATAATGAGCGGGATGTTCACCATGATGAGGCCCGGCTCCTAATGGATCGGTTTCTGGGAGGCACCTGGGGCAGAGGGCTACTGCTGGAATACGTATTCCTCGAAATCATGACCGTATTGCTATTGCGTCGTGATCTTTCTGTTGCGGCGCGGGTGGGCCGAATTCTCCTGGATGCGGAAGAACTGGATTTTGTGCCTTGCTCGGAGCTATTTTCCGAAACGATGGAGAACTTTTCGAATCAGGGCGGAACCCGCCTCAGTTTCGCCGATGCTGCAATCGCATCGGTAGCTCGGAGCCGGGCCGAAGGCCTGTTATTGAGCTTCGACCAGGAGTTTCGAAGAGTTGCCGGACTTCGCGTAAACCCTGATTAATTTGACCCTGAGACCTCTCCGTTGGCGATGGCGAGGCTTGCAACCAAGGCTACGAATGGCTCAAGCCTACTTCGTTCGAACCGTCTGGATAATCGTGACATCCCGGATATCTTGACCGTCCGTTCCGCCGACATAAGGCCGCTGGATCTTCATCCAAAGCTTAGAATTCGCCAATGTAGTTCCCCCGTCGAGGATGAAAAAGTACCACTTCACCTGTTGTCCGGATGGCAGCTTTGGCCCCGTGCTGCGCATTGTGATCTCCTTGTACCGGCTCTTGTAAAACGTGTAAACCTGGTCGAGCCCATCGCCCGTCGTGTATACCTCCGACTGCTTGCCCGGTGCGGCTGCGGACGCCTCGCGGCTGGCCTTTTCATCCAACTTGGAGCCTGCATAAGGCTTAAAGTCTTGGGCCAGACATATGCTATCGACCGCAGCAACCAGCATTCCGGCCGTCAAAATCAATATGGATCTTCGCATTCGCAACACCGTCCCTTAGCCACCCCACGCTAACACGAAACCCCGTCACCACAGCCGCACCGCCATCTCCCAGCGGCGCACCGGCCCGGACCTCTTCATCCGAAACGACGGCAGCTTTGCTGGAAATCGATCCTCGCGCCAGTCCGTCCAATAGAACGGCAAGTCCGCATGGAACCAGTTCCGATGGTCGGCGGCCATCCAGCCCTCTTTCACCGCGAGTGCGATGGCATCAGTGATAGAAACGTTAAAACCAAACCGCGCCGCCAGCGCCGCGGCACCTCTCCCCGCGTCAACGGAGCATCCGGCGACGCATGCAGACCGGTGTCGCCCAGCGGATACTCGCCGCGTATGGCAGCCATTTGAATAGCGGCAAACGCGGGATGATCCACGCTCAAATCATCGAACCAAACGAGCGGCACACCAGCCTCCGCCAATTCCCGCTGGACGTCCGGCGCTCCAGCGGATACCCCCCGTTGCAGCGATAAACTGGCGATCACCGCCGCGGCCTCACCCACGTTCCATTCAATGGGATGAAGGCGAAAGGCGCCGTTTGTCAGATGCGTGACGCCGATATTCTTCCCCGCGGCCAGAAAATTCGTCACGCCTTGCGGAACCAACGCCCCCATCGGCAACTGAAACGGCTTCGGCATCATCATCCGGCCGCGCTCATTGGCCCCGCAAGGATGGATGTCCACCATGTAAAAACCCGTGCCGATCGAATCTGGAAACCAGCGCGCCCGCGGCTGATCGTTCTCAAACACGATGTCCTGTTCGGTGACCCGAGCCTGCCCGCGAATCCGTCGTGACTCCCGGATGTACGGCGCCTTCGACAACCCATCTTCGGTATCCATCGCGTCCTTGCGCAGCATCAACTCCGGGTACCCGTTCCCCTTGCCGTCATCACGAGGCAAATCAGTTTGCAGCCAATAGAGGAACGCCAGCGAAACCCGCTTTGCCTGCTGCAGAATGCGCACAGTGTCCAGCGGCGAACGGTCGAGCAGCGACTCGGAATGGTAATCCTGCTTCGGCCAATTGATCAGTGCCAGGTCCGGCGGCGCATTCTCCCCGGTGAAATTCTTCGCCGCCAGCAATCGCCGCCAACCGAAGAACGGCCGCGGCGACATATTGTTGGGCACGGGCGGATCTTCACCGAACATCGTATATTGCACATCGCCCTTCCAGCCATATTCCTTCGGATAATTGACCTTCAGGCTGAACGCCTGGGAAGCTCGAAGATGCTCATACCCATCCGGCTTTGGGATGCGGTGCTGCTGGCCCGGTCGGTGTTCCACCACAAACGGATACGTGAAGCTCTGCACGCAAGCATCGTTAGCCGCCGCCGACGCATGCGGCTCCGCAGTCTCACTCTTCGGCTCCGACCCCACCACATAAGGCACATGCGCGAGCGGCAGCAAGTCGCCCAACTCAGTCGAGTCAAGCACAAACTTCGGCTTGAATCGAATCACCTGGCGGCGGTCGAACTGATACGCCAACACGGATTCAATCCGCCCACGCACCACTTCCACTTGCAAAACACGAGTGCGCAGAAATGTTTGAATGGGGTATGGTTTCATCATCTGCTGGAGCACGGCCACGCCGGCCTTCGGCTCAAAGCACAGCGCCGAAACGTAACACGACCCGGGATTGAAATTCTCCATGGCGTCCGCCGCCAGATGGTAATGCGTGCGATAGTAATCCCGAATCCGGCGCCGCATCTCATAATAGGTGCGCGTTCCCCCGGAGATCTCGATGAACCGGTTCTCATCCAGCGCCGGAACGCCGCCCGACGTGAGCTGACCGCCGATCCAGCTTGTCTCCTCAGTGAGGCAAACGGAGTGCCCCCGAGCGGCCGCCCGCATAGCCGCCGCCACGCCGCCCATGCCCGCGCCAGCCACCAGAATGTCGCAGGCGATCCGGCGCGGCGTGGCGGTAACCGTGAGGCTTTGAATTGCGACCCGCGGATCGCCCTCCGCGCGCACCCGCTCCACGTCTACGACGGAAAATTGTTGAGCCCGCAGAAGGCTAGTTATCATCAAAAGCAAAATCAGCCGCATCATCAGCAGCGTAACGCAATGGCAGGCGTGTTAGTCAAATCATCCACGCCGTATCAGATTCCGCTCGATCGGCTTGAATCGCTCACGCCCGCTCATTTCAGCGCGGAGCGCAATACAGCAGGATTGCACGTGATTGTAAAGCACGGCCGGCAAATCGGCGAAGACGGTGTCGAAGCCCGACTTGCAAAGCCGAAATCTCACAGCAGCAGTGCGATAGTTACGCCGCCGCAAAGATGGCCGAGAGCGATTTACAGGCTGCTAACGACCGCGCCGCCTGAGCGTCAAACTCTGCGCGGATTGCCTCCGCTTCGCTTGATAGCGCGAAGTTCAAGATTGCCCAGGCGAGCGCCGCGGTGGATCAGCCGCACGCCAGCCAGCAGCAGGTTGCCATGCGCGGCGTGCGCCTCAGCCTGTTGCCGCCGGAGAACGCCACCGGCAAATACGTGAAGGTGGTCCAACGGATGCCGGTAAAGATTCTGGTGGTCCCCGCCGCGCTTGAGGAGACTGCGCTGCGTATCGGCATAAACGTGGACGCCATTCCCATCAATGTGGCAGCGTTCGCCTACATCCCGAAGAACAATATTAACAACGCAACAGGCCTCATTAATTTAGGCCGCAACACCGGAGCCAGCGTGGGCGTCGCGTTAGCAACTACGCTGCCGGCGCGCCGGGAACAGCTTCATCACAACAACCTGGTCAGCCATTTGACGCCGCTGGACTGGCGCTATCAACAGACGCTCGATGGCATTGCGCAAAACATGACCCAGCATGGCGCAAGTGCATCCGGCGCAGATGCCCAGGCGCCTATGATGATCGCGCGGATGGTGCAACAGCAGGCTGCCATGCTCTCCTTCGCCGACGCGTTCCGGCTATTAGGCGTCATCTGCTTCATCGCCGCTCCATTCGTATCGCCGATCAAAAAGAACCAGCCGCGGAAGGGCGCGGCGCCGGTACACTAAACTCAAATGAAGTGAACGTAGTTCTTGTTTCCACCTACGACCTGGGCCATCAGCCCTTCGGAATCGCCTCGCCCGCCGCCTGGCTGAAGGCCGCGGGACATCAAGTCACGTGCGTGGATCTAGCCCTCGGGGCGCTTCCGTCACTTCCCATTCGAGAGGCGAACGTGGTGGCCTTGTGGCTGCCTATGCACACGGCTACCCGCCTGGCCGTCAAAGTCATTGGGAGCGTGAAGCTGCTGAATCCCTCCGCTCGCCTCTGCTGTTACGGCCTCTATGCGCCGATGAACGCCGAATACCTGCGCAGCCTTGGCGTCGAAACGATCCTCGGCGGCGAGTTCGAACAGGGACTGCTCGATCTGGCGAGCGGGGCAAGACCCGGCCCCAGCGTCCCGCTTGACCGCCTGCAATTCGTGCCCCCTGATCGCAGCGGCCTCCCCGGCCTCTCCCGGTACAGCAAGCTGCGCATCAACGGAGCGGAGAAGCGAGTTGGTTACACCGAATCCAGCCGCGGCTGCAAACATCTCTGCCGCCACTGCCCGGTAGTTCCGGTGTACAACGGCGTTTTTCGGGTAGTGCAAGCCGACGTAGTTCTGGAAGACGTCCGGCGCCAAGTGGCCGCGGGCGCGGAGCACATCACCTTTGGCGATCCCGATTTCTTCAACGGTCCAACGCATGCCAGGCGCATCGTCGAAGCGATGCACGCCGAATTCCCATGCGTCACCTACGACGCCACTATCAAGATCGAACACCTGCGTAACCACGGGCAATTGCTGCCCGTCCTGCGCGACACCGGATGCCTGTTCGTCATCACCGCGGTGGAGTCGGTAGAAGATGAAGTTCTGCGCAAGCTCGATAAAGGACACACCCGGCAGCACTTCATCGAAGTAGTGAACGAGTTCCGCAGCCTGGGCCTCACGCTGGTTCCGACGTTCATCCCATTCACTCCGTGGACCACGCACTCCGGCTACAGCGATCTGCTGCGCACGATCCTCGAACTCGATCTGATTGAAAGCGTTAGCCCGATTCAGCTTGCACTGCGCCTGCTGATTCCGGCCGGATCGCGCTTACTCGAACTATCAGAGATCCGCGAACGGGCGGGCGAGTTCGATCAGGCAGCACTGCTCCATAGATGGAAGCACGCCGACCCCGCCGTGGACGGCTTGGCGGAACGTGTCCTGCGACTGGTAAACACCGAACAGCGCGAGCGCACTCCACGCCGTGAAGTTTTCGGCAAGATTTGGGAAACCGCGAACGGCGTACCCATTTACGAAGACTTCGATCTGATGCCTCGCGCCACCATCCCCTATATGGATGAGCCCTGGTTTTGTTGAGCAGAACCAACCGAAGAGCAGTTAGCTCTTGTGTAACTGAAGTAAACGCAACGACGCACCAAAGGCCCCGGGGGGAGGAAGGGGCGCTGACTCTGCCTGACGTGCTTTCGCGATTCAGATGTTGGCGGCCCGATCTTGAACCGCACCGGACCTTCTCAACCCAGGATTTACGTTGATGGATTTTGGGCAATATACTCCACATGAAAAAGAGAGTGGCCTCGTTGCAGGCGATCCCGAGTGCGCCGTTATCACATTTCCACTGGAGGACATTCGCGATCTGGAGTTGTATCAATTCAGCTTTCAGAATGGGATTGCCGATCTTTGGCCGGATAGAGCGGAGCATGGGTTTCGGTTGAAGGTTTGGCCCTGCTACGGCATCGCGGGGCGGCTACATGCCGGCAAAGCGCGGATCGAATTTGTAACGGCACCCGCCGTGAACTCCGCACTCTTTGCGCCGAAGGCGGCACCCGGCATAAGATCGTAAGATAACGGTTCTCAGCAGGCGGGCCTTTGTCGTTTCGGGCGGCGGGTTCATACAGTGGCGTTCACCTTAAACAGCCTCCATCACGATGCCATGCGAGACGGGAATGCGACCGGGACACCACTGATCCGCTACGGCGCGGCAGTGATAGCCGTCGCTCTGGCATGCCTCGTCCGGCTGATTCTGACCCTACCTCTCGGCCAGGAATTCCCTTTTTTCCTCTTCGTTCTGGCGGTTGTATTTTCGGCGGTTTTCGGCGGGAGAGGACCCGGGCTTGCCGCAACCGCTCTGAGCGCCGCCATAGTCGACTTCATTTTCATTGAACCCGAATTCAGTTTCATTCCCGCTCACAGCGCCGATACCACGCGGATCATCCTGTTTGTGGCATTGGGCGTTGTCATCACGCTGGTGGTTGATCGCCTAAGACTGGCGAACGAAGGCCTTCGCCGCTTCGCGCAGGCATCAGGACAGGCGAACCTCCGCTTGCAGTCCAGTGAGCACGAATCGGTGCAGGCCAATGAACAATTGCAGCGCAGCCAGGACCAGATGACACAAGCGATCGCACGCTTGAAACAGTCCAATGACGATCTACAGAAGTTTGCCTATTCGGTATCTCACGATCTGCAAACGCCCATCCGGACGATTGGGGCATTCCGCCAGCTTCTCACCCGGAAGTATCAAGGCAGACTGGACAAAGAGGCCGACGAATTACTTACCCACATCGACGGCGGCCTGGGGCGCATGAACGCACTGGTTCACGATCTGCTCGAGTACTCGAAAGTCACTCATGTGGATGCCGATTTCTTTACTGAAACCGATTGCAACGAAGTTTTGCGCGGCGTCTTAAAGGACTGCGGGGCGACCGTTCCGGAAGCCAGTGCGATTGTCGTCGCGGACCCGCTCCCGACAGTCCAGGCCGATCCGGCGAGATTGTCGCAAGTCTTCATGAATTCGATTGAGAACGGGTTGAAATATCGTTCGGCTCAACTTCCGAATGTACATATCTCCGCCAAACCCGAAGACGGCCGCTGGGTGTTCTCGGTGAAGGACAACGAAATCGGTTTTGATATGGCTTATGCCGGGCGCATCTTCACGCCATTCGAGCGGCTTCATGGCGCGGGCTCCCGATACCAGGGCAGCGGTATTGGGCTGGCGATCGTGAAGCGGATCGTTGAGCGGCACGGCGGAACCATTTGGGCCGAATCCGAGACCGGCGCCGGATCTACTTTTTATTTCACGATTCCGGCCTCTAAAACGTAGCCTCGTTTCAGGAAACAACCTGCCAGCCGGCGCGTCTAACAATTAGAAATAGCCGCCGCCGAGTACTATGTAATTTTTCGGTAGAGAAGAACTTCTTTGTTGAGTATTGGGTTATTAAACCAGCCAGAACTAACCAGGCTGGTAATTCCGCGAGGAGCCGATGTTCCGAATCTTAGTCGTAGACGACAATCCGACCATCGTTTCTCTGCTTCGGGAAACGATGAAAGATCTGAAACAACGGCACTCTATTTATGACTTGGAAGATGGTTTAGCGGCGCTCGACTTCTTAGCCCGCCGCGATCAGTACGCCGGTGCTCCCCGTCCGGATTTGATCTTGCTAAGTATGAACCTGCAATACGTGAGCGGGCTGGATGTACTGCGCCGGGTCAAGGCCGATCCTGAACTGCGCAGCATTCCGGTGATCGTCTTATCTTCGTCCGTAAATCCGGCGGAGGTACGCAAGGCATATGACTCACAAGCGAACTGTTACCTGCGGAAGCCGTCCGATCTGGAACGGACCTGCCTGCTGGTTCAGACAATAAAGACGCTTTGGATGGATTTTGCCTTCATCCCGCCGAGCCGGACGAAAACCGTGTTAGAGAATGGCTTCCGAAATGAAGTGGGCGCGGAAGACGTGTTGGCGGTTTCCCAGCGGCCGGCTGTAGTCACCGCCTAGAATCACAAATCCGGCGAATTTCTTTTTGAGTAATACGATCCATAAGTTGCGGCCGCAGCGGAATTTGACGCCTGCCCACGGGCTTTGGGGTTATGCGTCCGGAATGGGCGTGACTCGGAACGCCACGAGTATTCCGGCTCACGAACGCGAGAAGACAAGCGGAAGACGGCACCTTTGAGATTATCCCCGCCAAAAATCATTGGCCGCCGATTCACGCCGATGAACGCGGATGGCATGGCCCGTCCAGCTATTTCCTCGAAACCGCAGTAGCTTACGAATCCGGCGTGCTCATCATCCTGGTTACTCCCGGTTCTTCGAAAGCGGAAGTCGATGGAGCAGTTATTAACGGGCGGGCGTTTCTAACTACAATAGGAAGACCCCATGCGAGCCGTGATCACAGAAAGCGATGTTCCTCTCTCAGGAGAATTGAAGATCGCGATCGGCGCCATCGTCACCCCCTCTGCCCGCGACCTTGCCCGCAGCCGGGGCGTCGCCCTGACTGAGGTGTCGAAAGACCAGATGATCACCACGGCCCCCGCGGAGCAAACCATCGCCATCGGCGCGGACCATGGAGGCTATGCCCTTAAGGAAGCCCTCAAGCCAATCTTTGCCGAACACAACCTGCAGCTTATCGACGTAGGCGTGCATGAAGAAAAGCCGGCTGACTATCCCGATATAGCCGAAAAGGCGGCGCTGATCATCACGTCGGGCAAGGCTACGCGCGGCGTGCTGATCGACGGAGCGGGCATTGGTTCCTCGATAGCAGCGAACAAGGTTCCAGGCATCCGGGCGGCCCTGTGCTATGATAAGGTATCAGCTCGAAATAGCCGGGAACACAATGATTCTAATGTGCTTACACTGGGCAGTCGGCTCTTGACCCAGTCCCAGGCCGAAGAGGTCTTGCGCGTCTGGCTGACAACGCCGTTCGGCGGCGGGCGCCACTTGACCCGCGTGCAAAAAATCCTGGAAATAGAGCGGCGGTATTCAAAGTGACATCCACCGAACTGGACCAACTGGTTGCCGAAATCGGCGAAGAAATCCTGAACCGGCTTGGCGGCCCGCGATTTTCCAAGGCTGAAGGGCTCAATATTCCAGACTTGGTCTGCCCGGGTTGCAAAGGCCGCTGCCCGCAAACCTGCGCCAGGAAGACGAACCAGATCGTCGCCGCTGGCGCCGACCGCGTCTCAGCGAGCGACAAGACCACCAAGATCGACCCCGCGATAGCCGGCTTGATCGACCATACAATTCTGCGCGCGGATGCCACCCGGGACGACATCGTCAGGATCTGCCAGGAAGCCCGCAAATACTCGTTCGCCAGCGTTTGCGTCAATCCATACTGGGTGCCTCTGGTGGCGCGCCAATTGGCCGGCTCGCCAGTGAAAGTGTGCACGGTCATCGGATTCCCGCTGGGCGCGACCACCACGGAAATCAAGCGCGCCGAAGCCGAAGCCGCCATCCGTGTAGGCGCGCAGGAAATCGACATGGTGATCAACGTCGGCGCGCTCAAATCCGGCGACCAGGAGACTGTTAAGCTCGATATTCAGGCAGTGGCCGATGCCAGCCACAAAGGCGGCGCAATCGTGAAGGTCATCATCGAGACTGCCCTTCTGGACGACAATCAGAAAGCGGTAGCCTGTACCCTGGCGAAACTGGCTGGAGCGGACTTCGTCAAGACTTCCACCGGCTTCGCCGCCGGTGGTGCGACCGTGCACGATGTGGCATTGATGCGGAGCATTGCCGGCCCCGACATAGGCGTGAAGGCATCAGGCGGAATCCGCACGTTGGACGACGTCCGGAAGATGACGGCGGCCGGGGCGACGCGGATCGGCGCCAGCGCCAGCGTGAAAATTGCGGAAGCCGCGGCAAGCCCGGCCGGAGTGCCTTCCGCATACTGAAAACCGTCCGCATGGCCAACACAACCTCCACACGAAAATCAGCGGTGCGCTTCAAGGAACGCGCGGAATTGCTTGACTTCCTGCTCGAAGTCTCGGCAACTACGTCCGAGACGCTGGACCTGGACCGGCTGCTTCCAACCCTGGCCGACTTCATTGCCCGGGTAATTCCGCACGACCTGTTCGCCATCCTTCTTTACAACGACAAGATGCAGGGCTTGCGAATGCGGTACGCGCGCGGCCATCGCGACGAGGTGGTTAAGAATGTGACGTTGCAGTTAGGGGAAGGGCTGACGGGCGTTGCCGCCGCCACCCGCCAGACGATTCTGGCGTCAGATGTCCGCTCGGATCCACGCTACATCAGCACGGTGGATGCGGTCCGCTCGGAGCTTGCCGTCCCGATGGTGGCCCGGGGCAAACTGGTGGGCGTAATCGACCTGCAGTCCACGCGCGAGAATGCATTCTCCGAGCAGGACGCCGCGCTGCTAAGGCTGCTGGCGGCCCGTGCAGTGGCCTCCATCGACAATGCCCGGCTCTACCAGCGCGTCCAACGCCAGAACCGGACGTCGAAAATCCTGGCCCATCTGTCGCAGGAGTTCTCATCCATCCTGCAACTCGACGAGTTGCTGAGCAATATCGCCAAGGCCATCCGGGCGCTGATCAACTACGACGCTTTCAGCATCCTGTTGGTTGATAGCGAGCAGCGGGCGCTGCGGCATCGGTTTAGCGAACGGTACGATCAGCGGGTCCTGCTGGACAACATTCCGCTGGGAAAGGGAATCACCGGGGCTGCCGCCGTTCAGCGCGAAGTGGTTCGCGTGGAAGACACCCTGGCCGACCCCCGCTACATCGCCTCGCACCCGGATATCCGTTCGGAGGTCGCCGTGCCGCTGATCGTGCAGGACCGTGTGGTAGGCGTGCTCGATCTGGAAAGCGAGCGTATCGGCTACTTCACCGAAGAGCACGTCCGCACACTAACGCTGCTGGCTCCGCAGATTGCCAGCTCGGTTGAGAATGCCCGGTTGTATGAAGAGTTGGCGCAGCGGGAACAGCGCATGGAGCAGGATCTCAAAGCCGCGCGCAAAGTGCAGTCGATCCTGCTGCCGCGGGAGGCGCCTGAAATCAGCGGCCTCGAAATCTCAATCGGCCTCCGTCCGGCGCGGGAAATCAGCGGCGACCTTTACGACTTCTTCGATCATGACGACGACTACGCGCTGATCGCGTTCGGCGATTCCAGTGGAAAAGGCGCGGCCGCCGCATTGTACGGCGCGCTGGTAAGCGGGCTTCTACGGACACTCGCTCCGCGCATGAACCGGCCGGCACAGTTGATGCGCCGCCTAAACGAGTCGCTGCTGGAACGGAAGGTGGATGCGCAGTACGTGACGCTGCTGCTGCTGCACTGGGACAAGAAGTTCCACGAACTGACGCTGGCCAACGCCGGCTCGATCCCGCCGATGCTCTGCCGCAACGGCGAACGTGTTAAGACCAAGATTGAAGGCGTGCCGCTGGGACTGCTGGACGATCGCGAATATGACGAAGTGACCATCAAGACCGAGCCCGGCGATGTTTTCCTGCTTTACTCGGACGGCATTCAGGACCAGACCAATCCGGCCGGCGAGGAATACGGCGGCTCGCGCATTTTTAAGGTGGTGGCGGTTAATGCCGCGCGATCCACCAAGCAGATTGTGGACGCGGTGTTGGCCGACATCGACAAATGGACCGCGGGCGGCCCTATGTCCGACGATCAGACGCTCATCGCCTTGAAAGTAACTTAATGGGATTCTCCTACGAAAACAAGACGCTTCATTGCGACCAGGTATCGCTGGCCGATATCGCCGAGTCGGCGGGCACGCCGTGCTACGTGTACTCGGCCGGCGACATTCTGGAACGCTATCACGCCTACGACCAGGCCTTCGGCAGTCATCCGCATCAGGTCTGCTATGCCGTCAAGGCAAACTCAAATCTCTCGCTGCTGCGGTTGCTGGCGGATGCCGGCGGAGGCTTCGACATCGTATCCGGGGGCGAACTCTATCGGGTGCTGCAGGCCGGGGGCGACCCGGCGAAGACCGTATTCGCCGGTGTTGGCAAGACGGCTGAAGAGATCGAGTACGCCCTCTCGAATAAGATCCACACCTTCAATTGCGAGTCCGAAGCTGAACTGGAATTGATCGACGGCCTGGCGCGAAAGCACGGCGTCACGGCGCGCGCGGGACTGCGGGTGAATCCCGACGTGGACGCCGCCACGCATCCCTACATTTCCACCGGCCTGCGTGAGCATAAGTTTGGCGTCGATATCTCGGAAGTGGAAGCCGTCTACGCGCGGGCCAAGGGGCTGTGCAACATCGCGCTCGAAGGCGTGAGTTGCCACATCGGTTCGCAGTTGCTGGACACCGGCCCGATGATGGAGACGGTAGACAAGATGCTGGCGCTGGTTGGCCGTTTACGGGCTAATGGAATTCCGATCAGGCATCTGGATCTGGGCGGCGGCCTCGGAGTCGCCTATAAGCCGGAGGACAAGGCGCCCGGCATCGCCGAAGTAGTTTCCGCTATCGCGAGCAAAGTGGACGGCCACAACCTCAAGATCATGGTGGAACCGGGCCGCAGCATCGTTGGCGCCGCGGGCGTTCTGCTGACACGCGTGCTGTTCCGCAAGCAGACGCCGCGCAAGGAGTTCATTGTGGTGGATGCCGCCATGAACGACCTGATCCGTCCGGCGCTGTATCAATCGCACCACGAAATTATTCCGGTCGAAGAGCCATCGGAAGACCAAGCGATGCTTGCCGATGTGGTTGGCCCAGTCTGCGAGACGGGAGATTTCCTGGCGCGCAATCGCGAGATGCCGCCGGTGCTGCCGGGCGCACTGATGGCTGTCTGCACGGCGGGCGCGTATGGCTTCGTGCTGTCGTCCAACTACAATTCCCGGCCTCGCGTGGCGGAGGTGCTGGTGGAAGGCGCAACGTGGCGCATCGTTCGCCGGCGGGAAACGCTGGAAGATCTGATCAGGGGAGAATAGCCGTGGCCGGGCCGCCGCTTCGCGAAATTGGGAGAATCTTCTTCCGCACCGGCAACGTCACGTTTGGAAGTGGCGCGGCCTCCACCGTGCTGCTCCGCGAGGAGATCGTCGAGAAACGCGGGTGGCTCGGCAAGGACCAGTTCGCACTCTGCTACGCGCTGGCCCGAGTGACTCCGGGCACCAATCTGTTCGCGCTCTTCAGTGCGGCGGGCTGGTATTTGCGTGGATGGCCGGGCGCCATTGTGGCAATTGTCGCGGCCTCGCTGCCGGCGTCCATCGTGGTCATATTGTTGACTCTGGGCTACCTCGCCATTTACACAAGCCGTCTGGGGCAGGCGGCCATCATTGGCGCGATGGCTGCGGTGGTGGGAACCATCATCGCCGGCGCATGGCTTCTGATCGAGCCGGACATCCTTTCGCGAAACTGGTTTCGTACGGTAACGTTGGTGGCCGGCTCGATAATTCTGTCGCTCGGTTTCAGTGTGCCGCCGATCCCGATTGTCGGCCTGGCCGCGCTGACAGGCTTCTTCTGGCAGGATTCGAAATGAGCGTGCTGTTGCTTTACTTCCTGTTCCTGAAAGCGACCGTAACATCGTTCAACGGCCCATCTTCGTTGCCCATCCTGCGCGAAGACCTGGTGGTGCGCCGCCAGATTCTGACGGACCGGCAGTTGAATGCGGCGGTGGTGGCGGGCCGTTGCGCGCCCGGACCGATGGGGATCTACGTGGTAAGCGTGGGGTACTTCATTGCGGGGCTGCCGGGAGCCTTCGCCGGATGGCTGGCAATGATCACCCCTGCATTCCTGATCGTTCCGTTGCTGCGATACGTGGGAGGCAAAGCGGAGCACCCGCGAGTTCGAAGCACTTTGCAAGCCGTGGTAATCGCCAGTGCAGGATTGATTCTAAGTTCGGCGAAGCCGCTGGCGCTGGATGCCATCACCGGACTGTTGCCGCTGGGAATCCTGATCGGGTCGATCGCACTGCTGGTGATGACCAGGATCGAAACAGTCTGGGTAATCGCCGGGGCGGCGATCTTCGCTTGTGTAGTTAAAGCCGTTTCTTAACCGCATGGGGAAAGGCTTGGCGGCGGGGCGGGCCAGGGGTCTGACCAATTTTGGCTTTGGCCGGTTGCGCCTTGTCAATTAGTGGACGGGACTTCAGGTCCCCGGCTTGAGCAGGTGGCAGGCTTGCGGTTGAATGTGCCTTGGTTCGACCGGGTATCCGCTGAGAAGACGGCCTCAGTCCCGCACAAGCTGTTGGGGCGCCGGGGTTATTTTCAGGGCGGCTGCGTACGGGCCGTTTTGCCGGGCCTTCACTATCATGTCGCGGCCTGCTTGCTGCCACCCGAGAGGTCCGTTGCGGCCCAGCATTTCCACTGTGGTGGATTCGGCTGCGTAGACGTTTGGCACGCGGATGGTGTCGCCGGTGGAGGGCTTCAGCAGGAACGCGTACACGGTGTTTTCTTTGCGCGTGAAGCGGATGTCGGCGTCCTTGTCCTTGGCCGCTGAGCGGATCCAGGGCTTCGTATCGAAGATGCCTTCGCCATGCACCGCCAGCCACTTGCCCAGCGTAGTTAGGCGATCCTTCTGAATGTCGCTGATACTGCCATCCGGCCTTGGTCCGACGTTCAACAACAGGTTGCCGTTCTTGCTTACGATGTCAATCAGCAATTCAATCAACTTGTCCGAGGCGATGACGTGCTCCGGACCCTCGATCTGGTTGTAGCCGAAGCTGAACCCCAGGCCGCGGCAGCTCTCCCATTTCTTCTCGACGATGGTCTCGTAGCGCGAGTACTCGGGGGTGGTGAAGTCGAAGTGATCGCGGCCGAAGCGGTTGTTGACGAGACCTTCTTTGTCGCGATTGTAGAAGTCGCTGAAGAGTTTTTCGAGACGGCCGGCGCGCGGGTAGCCTATGTCGTTCCACAATACCGCCGGCTGGTAGCGGTCCATCAATTCGTTCCAGTGCGCATCGGCGTAGTCCGCGTACTGCCGGGTCTGCAACACGGTTCCGGCCACATCGGCTAGAGTCGCCACCGGACGTTTTTCAAAAGTCCAGTCGAGACCGCCTGAGTAATAGAGGCCCATTTTCATCCCCGCGCCGCGCACGGCGTGTGTCAAGTCTCCGACTAGATCGCGGCCGATCAGAGGGAGATCGGGCTTGACGGGGTTCTTCACGCGCGAAGGCCACAACGTAAATCCGTCGTGATGCTTTGTGGTGAGCACTACGTAGCGCGCGCCTACTGAGCGAAATAGCGACGCCCAGGAATCGGGGTCCCATTTCTTGTTCTCCTCATTGAAGGTGGCGGCAAAGCGGTAGTAGTCGAAATCGGCTCCGTAGGTGGATACGTGGTGTTTGTAGGCCGAGGACTCCTTGAGGCGGATGGAATTCAGGTACCACTCGGCATAGGGATTCTGATAGAACCATTTGCTCCAATCGACCTTGCCCAGTTCTCCGGAAGGCTGCGCCCAGGCGGGTACGGAGTACAAGCCCCAGTGGACGAAGATGCCGAGCTTTGCGTTGCTGAACCAGGCGGGAAGAGGGTGAAGGCGGAGGGAATCCCACGTCGGTTCGTATTTGGATGGGGGACCGGGCGGGCCGAATTGCGCTGGCAGGGAGATGGCGCTGAGCGCGCCTGCGCCCAGGACTTGCGTGAAGCTACGGCGGGAATGGAGAGTCATTGCTGGGTGCATTGATAGCACGATTATTGCTCCAGAGCAACTCTGGCGTTGTGGTGACTTAATTAGGGAGCGGCGGAAGGGCGGAGAGTGCTTAAATATGGCTTTGTTTTGGAACTCGCGCCGCCCCTACACGCCGATGGAAAACTGGAGAATGCCGTGCGTTGGCTTTGGATATGTTCCGAAGGGGATTGCGAGTTTCGGCATTGGGTGGCGCCGGGGACGGGCCTTGGGAAGAGCCGGACGGGGGCGTCCGGCGCGGTTCAGGGGAACCGCCGTCCTCGGTTCAGATCTACAATGGAAGCCACGGTTTGGTTTATTAGACACGGAGATTTTATCTATGACGATGGCACGGAGAGATTTGCTGCGCGGCACGGCCGCGGCGGTTACTGCCGCTTCGTATTCCCGGATTTTGGGAGCGAACGACAAGATTAATTTAGGCGTGATTGGATGCGGGGATCGCGGCAATCTGGACATGACGCAGTTCCTGCAGAACCCGGCGGTGCAGGTTACGGCGCT
>JANXXV010000152.1 GCA_025350445.1 Bryobacteraceae bacterium
GACCGGTAGAGCGCGATCCCGCCCTGCCAGGCAAGAAGCGGCGCCATGGCTTTCGGCCTCTCGGTCAACAGCAGATCCACATTCTTCTCCCCGCGTGCCAGCCGGTCCGGATCGTTGGTCAGGATGCCCGCGAAAATATCCTCGCGCACCAAGGTGTGAATGCTCAACCTGTTGTCCAGCGCTTGCCCAAATGCCGCGATCGTAAACAAATAAACTAGAAGTATCGATTTCGCCATGACTGAGTATAGAGTACCGCCCGCCACCGCGCTAAAATAGTGAGGACTCTAATGCGAAGCCATTCCAAACTCCTGCTGACCCTGCTGGCGGCCCTGTTCCTCGCCGCCTGCTCCAGCTCCACCGATCAACAAAAGAAGAGTGCCGAAGCCGAGCGCGCAGTGCCTCCCGCGCCCGAAAAAGCGGCTCCGCCGGCCCCTGCCCCGGTACCGGCGCCAGCCGCGGCCCCTGCGGAAAAACCGAAGACCTTCAAAGTCCGCTTCACCACCAGCAAGGGTCCGGTCCTCATTGAAGTCCACCCGGACTGGGCGCCGCTAGGCGCCGAACAGTTCCGCAAACTAGTCGAGGCAAAATACTTCGACGGGGTCCGATTCTTCCGCATCGTCCCCAACTTCGTGGTTCAATTCGGACTGGCCGCAAGCCCGGCCGTGACCAGGAAGTGGGACGTCGCCATCAAGGATGATGCAGTCGCGCAAACCAATCGCACCGGTGCACTTTCATTCGCCACGATGGGCCCTGAAACCCGGACCACGCAAATTTTCATCAATCTGAAAAGCAACCCCAGTCTCGACACCCAAGGCTTCGCCCCATTCGCGCAAGTCGTCGAAGGCATGGAAATCATTGAACACCTCTACGGCGGCTACGGCGAGCAGCCCGACCAGGGCGCAATCACCAGCCAAGGTAACGCGTACCTCGAGAAAAGCTTCCCGAATCTCGACTACATCAAGACCGCCGCGGTCCTGTAGCCTCTCGAGGCTGTATCGCCATCCAATCCAGAATCTGCTCACCCAGCATGTTCGTGCTGTTCGTCAGCCGGTCGGTCTCGACGTTTACCAGCGCATAGCGCTCAGCGAGCGAATCGCCGGATTCCACCAGCGCCTGATGATCGTCCCGCAGCGATGGCAGATCCCCGCCATTTAGCGGCGAACCCCGCAACGCCGCCCCCAGATAGAACAGCGTCAATTCCAAGTCGTTGGCGAACTTTCGAAACGCCTCCCGAGCCGGGACAGGACGGCTGCGCGACAACCCTGCTTCCAACCCCATCATCGCGTGAACTACGCGATGTGAACTGGCCATCAGCGCACTCAACAATTGCAATCGCTCCGGCGTGGTACCAGGCTCGGCCATCAACCGGTCCACTGAGGCTTCCAGGTTCGATCGCGCCAATCTCCCCGCCAACCGCGCCTTGTCCATCTCATGTTCGAACGAAGCCTCGGGCTGCAGATACCCATCGCGCAGCATCCGGAAATAATCGCGATAAGCGTCCAGCATCCGCGCCAGCATTTCCGAAACCTGCGTTCGTTCCCAGGTAGGCCACACCCCGTACGCCAGCAGCGCAATCGCCCCGCCCAGTAGCGTATTCAGGCCCCTCGGCGCAATCAGATCCTTCGGCGCTGTACCGGTGGCCGTCAGCAGAACTACCACCATCGCCGTCAATGCAGTAACAAAAATTCCGTAATTTGCCGGCCCGAAACAGCGCATCGCAAATGCCAGCGTGGCAATCAGAAACACCTCCGGCAAAAGCGCCGCGGGCAGTAAGTGGAACAATCCGGTGGCCAGCACCAATCCTGCGAACGTCCCGATCAATCGCAGCACGCCCCGGCTGAAGGTGGCCGTAAAATCCGGCTTCAAGACAATCGCAATCGTCATCGGAAGCCAGTACGACCGCCGAATGCTCCATCCGCGCGCCAGCGCATCGCCAACCGCGATGCACACTGCCAGCCGCACGGCATGCCGGGACGCCGCCGATTGCAAAGTCAAATTCGCGCGTAATGTAGCGAAGGTTCCCTGCAGCCGCAGGCTCCATGGCTGCCGCGCTTCCCGCTGCTCAAACGCCATCACTCCCGTCGGTGTCGCATATGCCGCCAGGTCCACGGCGGACCGCAACTGTCCTGCCAGCGCATCCATCTGATGACGCGCATCCAGCA